>DASZPR010000250.1:0-6682 GCA_035550235.1 Verrucomicrobiia bacterium
TCCACGATGCCGATGCCGTCGGCGGAATGATCCGGTTTGGCCTTGGCGTCATCGTCCAGCACCGGTGCAGAGGGGCCTTGATGGCGCGGGCCGCTGATGGGGCTTCCGCTGAGCGCGACAAAGAGCGTTTTGCCATCCGGCGCGGCGTGAATGCCACGGGGACGTTTGCCGACGGGAATGGTTGCCAGCACTTTCTGGCTGGCGCCGTCAATAATGGTGATGTTGTCGGAACGTTCATTGCTCACGCAAACGAGGAAACCGGAAGGCGTGGCTGCGAAAGTTGCAAATGCAGTAAAACCAACAAGTAGAGTCGCGAAAATCTTCATGTGAATTAAAGTCGGGCGATTTGATCGATTAAGAATGGAGTTATCGGAATACGCTCCCGGGGTCAAATAGAAAGGCGAGTTCTGGCCTGTGGAAAACTTGTGAATAACTACGGCATCGGGCCGTTTGGAGGCGTGCTTAAGTTATTTAGGGCTATTTAATTCCGTGTCCAGCGGTCAAACACGTTGATGACTGGCAGGGCAGTGCCGTTGTCATCAAAGAAGCCGCGCTCGCGGAGTCGCCCGGTCACGGCGGGTTCCCACCAGAAGACTCCGATGCCGCGATGATTGGGCGTAGCCAGCACAACGCGATTCACTTCGTCGAGAAAATCACGCTGGCCCTCCGGTGTCTCGGGAAACGGACCGGGTTTGTTCTTATATTGGGTCGGCCGCCAGCAGTAAGCGACTTCGACGAGAATGATGTCTTTCTGATAAGTGCGCGCCATGAAATCGAGATTATCGCGCAGGTCGAGCAGGGAACCGTGCCACCAGGGATAATAGGATTGGCCGATGACATCGTAATCCACGCCGTAGGAATTCAGCTTGTCGAAAAAATACTTCGTGCGCGCCCGGTCGCCGCCGCGATCGATATGAATCATGATGCGCGGGCGCGTGTTGGTGCCGGAGCCTTCGGTGACACCGCGAATGCCGGCTTTGACGAGGTCAGCGAAGTTGTTCCAATTTCCCGGCAGCTTGCCATCCGGCCAGAGCATGCCGGGCGTGATTTCATTTCCAATTTGCACCATATCGGGCAACACGCCGGCATCGCGAAAGGCGGCGATGCTGTCGCGCGAGTACGCTTCGACGGCCGCGACCAGTTGCGTGTGGGAGAAATCGCGCCAGGCGGCAGGCGTGATTTGTTTTTGCGGATCTGCCCAGGTATCGGAGTAATGAAAATCGAGGAGGAACTTGAATTTCAGGTCGTGCGCGCGTTTGGCGAGCGCGATGGTATATTCAAGGTTGTTGGGTAGGTCCTTCGGTGAATTAAAGAGGCGCAGACGAATCCAATTGTAACCGTGGTCCTTGAAAATCTGCAGGGCGGGTTTGGCGTTGGTGCCGTCCTTAAACACCGTGCCGCGCGCCTCGGCTTGCGTGAGAAAGGACAGGTCAGCGCCCACCGCGTAATCCGCGGCCCGAACGGTTCGTGAACCGATGCAGATGAGAAGCGCGAGAGCGATGGCCATGGGAGAATTCAAGGTGGGTAAGGAATACGCCAGACGGGTTCATTATATCAAGCCGCACATTTGTGAGGCTTATTGCCGAGTTTGCGGAAGGGCTTGCCCCGAAGTTTGGGTTTGGGATAAACTTTGCACCCCAACGGGCCAGCTTAGCTCAGTGGTAGAGCAACGGTTTTGTAAACCGTCGGTCGTCGGTTCAAATCCGACAGCTGGCTCCATTTTTAATTGCCCAAATTATCAGGAGGGCATTGAAAGACTGATTCAGATATTTCGACGACGGAAGTCTCCTTATAAGAATTGGTTTTCCGCCGAACATTCAGTCTGGTGAAAAAACAGCGTCGAAATCACAGAACGCAACCGCTAGATAACCGTCAGTCAGCTCAAGCATCGGTTTGATCTAGCTTGCGTCATTCAGGGTTCGTCGTGTCGAACTGATTGAGAAATCACGGGGCTTGGGTCACTTTTTCGGCGATTGCTGCGAGTGCCTGATCCATCATTCCGACAGGGCGGTCCATTCCCTTCAATTCGTGGCGTTTTGCCAGCCAGGACGGTTCATTGTAGGAGAACCACGTCTTGCCCGAGGCATCCAGCCAGATGAGCGCTGTTAGCGGCAGATCAATTCCGATCGTTTGGTTTGCCTGCATCAAAGGTGTGCCACCGCGGGGATTGCCGAATAGAACCAGCGTGGTCGGCCGCAGTTCCAGACCTGCTTCGACAGCCAGCCGTGAGTGTTCCACCTTGGCGAAGATTGTCAGGCCTTGTGACACGATATGGGTTTCGAGCCGTTTTATCGTCTCTTCCGGGGTGAAGCGACTCTCGATGGTTTTTAAGCCGTGCATGCGCGTTAATTATAAGACAGTTTCCGGAAATCGGGAAGTGACGTTCCTACGTATCGGAATATGCGTCAGAAACCTCGCAGGGAATCAATTGTTTACCCTTCAAAATCAGCCAAATGGATGATTGCCATCACGCGGGCGCGTACCTACGCTGAGCACCAAATATTTTGTATGCGACCCGAACAATGGGAGATTTTTAAGAAAGCCGCGCGGCTCGAAAAGCTGGATAAAATCCCGATGGCACTCATCATTGATAGCCCGTGGATTCCCGGCTATCTCGGTGTGAAGCACATGGATTTCTATCTGGACCGCGATATCTGGTTTCAATCGCATCTCAAGATTCACCAGGAGTTTCCCGATATTATTTTCGTGCCCAGTTGGTGGATGGAATACGGCATGGCGGCTGAACCCTCCGCGCTTGGGTCAAAAATAAAATTTTGGCAGGACAATACGCCCAGCGAATATCACACCCTGTTCCACATCGAAGACATTGCGGAATTTCCCGAATACGAGGTGGAGAACGACGCGTTCATGGCGTTGACGCTGCATCGCATCCGGATGGAGCGCCAGCGAATCCTCGATACGGGTGAAATCCTGCCGATGGTCACGTCGCGCGGGCCGATGTGTACGGCGGGGTTTGTTCGGGGCACGACGAATCTCATGATTGACCTGGTGGAGAAACCAGAGTGGGCGCACAAGCTCCTCGATCTTTGCACCCGGCTCGTCATCGATTGGCTCAAGGCGCAACACAAGGCGATGGGCAACACGGTCGAAGGCATTTTCATTTTGGACGACATCGTTGGCTTCGTAAACGAGGAGCATTACCAGGAATTTTGCCATCCGTATCTCAAGCGCATTTGCGACGCCTTTCCGAAGGATTGGGTAAAACTTTACCATAATGATGCCGAGGTGCAGGCGTGCCTCGATCATTTGCCGGATTGCGGCTTTAACATGCTCAACTGGGGCAAGCAAACGGACATCGCCGAGGTTAAAGAGCGCGTTGGCGACCGCATGTGCCTTATGGGAAATGTGAACCCGCTCGAAGTGGGCGTGCGCGGAACGCCCGAGGAAGTGCGCGAAGCGACGCTGGAGGTTTTGGAGAAGGGCGGCGATCGCGGCATGATTTTGTCTGTTGGCGGCGGCACGAGTCCGGGAATGCCGAGGCAAAATATCGTGGCGATGCTTGAGGCGCTTAATGAGTTTAACGGGAAGCAATAAATACCGTCTGTGGCAGCGCGCAACGGGCTGGTAAAATCCATGGCCGACCTGGAAATGATACGAGAGAACTTGAAGGCTTTGTTGCCCGAACAGGCAAAATGGGAATTCAAGGAAACATGGGTAGCTTTTGATTTTTCGCGTTTGAAACGTTCACTCATGCGTGTGACTGATGAGCAAATTAATGGAACATTCCCCATCGAGTGGTCCAAGTATCGTGTGTTTGGCGACGAACGTTTTTCAAACGGCAGTGCATTCATTTGCATTGATGAAACAGAAGGGTCAATCCGGCGAATCGACTTGGAATTGGAAGATCCTTTAAGCTTTTTTGCCACGAACTCGGGCCGGTTCGCGACGGCTTTTCGATTGTTGGATCAATATTTTGCGTCACAAAGGCAGACACCTGAGGAACTGGCGACGCAACTCCGTCTGGCCGATGCTGAAGCCTTTGACGCGGG
This sequence comes from Verrucomicrobiia bacterium, assembly GCA_035550235.1. Lineage (GTDB taxonomy): Bacteria > Verrucomicrobiota > Verrucomicrobiia > Limisphaerales > DASXHY01 > DASXHY01. The sequence continues at coordinate 4,011 of DASZPR010000250.1, forward strand.
AAGCCACTGGCGACTTTTATCAGATTACTTGAAGTCGAAGAATTAAATCTGAAGAACCGCCTGAATATTTTGAATTATTACCATGGTTGATTACGCTTTGATGAACCAATGCCTTTACGAAGGCAAGGCCAAGGAAGTCGAACAGATGACCAAGGACGCGCTGGCTGAGAATCGGCCGGTGCAGGAGATTCTTTCCGAGGGCCTCATTGCCGGCATGAGCGTGGTTGGCGAGGATTTTAAATACAACATTCTCTACGTGCCCGAAGTGCTCATTGCCGCGCGCGCCATGAAGGCCGGCATGGCCGTGCTCAAGCCGTTGCTCTCCGCGGCGGATTCGGTGGTGCAACCGGCGGGCACGCTGCTGATGGGCACGGTGCGCGGTGACCTGCATGACATTGGAAAAAATCTCGTTTGCATGATGGCGGAGGGTGCGGGGTTCAAGGTCGTGGACATTGGCGTGGACCAAAGCATTGATAAATTTCTCGCAGCAACCGAGCAGCATAAGCCCGACATCATCGGCATGAGCGCGTTGCTGACCACCACCATGACGTACATGAAAACGGTGGTGGACGGTTATCGCGAGCGCGGGATGCCGCAAAAATTTGCCGTGGGCGGCGCGCCGATCAGCCAGTCTTTCTGTGACGAAATCAAAGCGGACGGCTACGGCGCGGATGCCTCGAGCGCGGTGGATTTGTTTTTGTATTTCATGGGCAAAGGCCCGCCGCCGAAGGCGAAGACCAAACTCGAGACAATCAACGAAGTGAAAGCCGAACGCGAAGAAGCGCGCTCGCCCGATGCGAAATCGAAATATCAAATTCTATATTGGCAGGACCTGCCTTCGGAACTGAAGGTGTGGGATGATTTCGATGAAGTGAAAATGAGCCTGCCGGAAAAATTCGTCATCAAGATTGATGCCTCCGCGCAAAAGCAGGGTTTGGTTTCACAGGATGCCTATGCCGCGCAATTGCGTTGGGGCGAGATCATTGAGCGCGCCGGGTCACCGCGCGAAGTCGCGGAGGCCGTCAAGAAAGAACTCGTGGCCACCCTTTAGAAATCCCGTGAAACAATTTGCCACCATCACCGCCATCGGGCGCGACAAAACCGGAGTCATCGCGCGCGTCACAAATTTCTTGTTCGAGCAACACGCGAATATCGAAGCGCTGGAAGAGCAGGTCACGCGCGGACAGTTCAGCATGACGTTGCAGGCGTCGTGGCCCAAAAAGAATTTCGATGCGGACAACGTTCGCGCGGGTCTCGCGGCGCTGGCCGCGTTGCTTGGCATGGAGATCAAAGTGCGCTTCACCGACCCGCGCCGGCGCCAGCGCTTTGCGATGTTCGTGACAAAGGAGCCGCGCTGTTTTGAGGCCATCGCCAAGGCGGCGCTCAAGGCCGATCCGGCCATCGTTATTGGCAATTACGCCAGCTTCGAGCCGCTCGCGAAAAAATATAAGCTGCCTTTCATCTGTGTGCCGTGGGAGGACCGCGCGAACGCTGAATTAAAAGCGCTGGAGATTTTGGAGCAATACGAAATTGATTTCGTTGTGCTCGCGCGATTCATGAAAATTTTATCGCCCAATTTTGTCTGGCGATACAAAAACAAGATCATCAACGTTCATCCGTCGTTGTTGCCGAGTTTTCCCGGCCCGCAGGCGTATCGGCAGGCTTATGAGCACGGCGTGAAGATTGCCGGTTGCACCGCGCACTTCGTCAACATGCACCTGGATGAGGGCCCGATCATCGCCCAGGGCAGCTTTCCGATTCGACCGGGAATGACGTTGCGCGAAATTGTCGAAACCGGCCAGAAAGTGGAAGCGAAAGTTTTGTTAAAAGCGGTGAAGCGTTATCTTTCCAAGCACTTGGACGTGTATTGGGGAACGGTAAATGAAGTATGATTGCCGCAAGCAATATGATCAAACTGTGTGACGTCAACCAGGCGGCGAAGGAAAAATTGCCGCCTGCCTTCGCGGAAAAATCCGGCATCGGCTCGCATTATGTGGATGCCTTCGTGAAGCCGATGAATACGAAACTGCCCGACGGCACACGCGTCGGCTGCAAGCGCAAGGGACTTAAGATCACGCTGACGGTCGGCACAAAAAAGGGCGAAGGCTTGATGCGCCGGCTCGCGGTGAGCAAAGACCCGGTGGTGATGCTGAGCGCGGCGTTGCAGGAAGCGGCCAAAGCGGCGGGTGTGGAATTGAAAATCACCGAGACTGAAATTCTCGTCGCAGCCTGAACATGAAAAAAACTCTCCTCGAAACGTTGCGGGAACGAAGGCTCGTTTGCGATGGCGCCATGGGCACGCAGTTGATGCTTGCCGGGTTGGCGAACGGCGATTGCGGTGAGGCGTGGAATCTTTCGCATCCTGAGCGCGTGCTGAAAATCCAGCGCAGTTACGTGGACGCCGGCACGGATTGTTTGATCACGAATACGTTTGGCGGCAGCCGGTTGATGTTGAAGCGGCATGGGCACGTCGAGCATTTGCGCGAGATCAACCAGGCGGGCGCACGCATCGCGCGCGAGGCATTTGGCGACCGCGAGGGGTTTGTGTTGGGTGATCTCGGTCCGCTCGGTGCGATTCTTCAGCCGTATGGTGATTTGCCGGAGGACGAAGCGCGCGCGGCGTATGAGGAGCAGGCGCGGGCGCTGGTCGAGGCGGGCGCGGACGCTGTCAT
>DASZPR010000251.1:0-1588 GCA_035550235.1 Verrucomicrobiia bacterium
ATGAAATAGAGAAATTCATTGCGATATTTCAACGCGAGAAATCCAATGCCCAACCCGGTGAGCACGCCTACAATTCCAATAAACGCGCTCTGGCTCAGGAACAATCCACCGACCTGAAAATCCGTCGCTCCCAGCGCCTTGAGCATCCCGATCTCGCGCGTCTTCTGCACCACGAACGTGATGAGCGCGCTTAAGATGCACAAGGCCGCCACGATCATCACGCAGAACAGAATAATAAACATCACGTTTTTTTCCACCGCCACCGCGCCGAGCAATTTATTCTCCAGCCACGTGCTGATTCGGTAGCGGGGGCCAAGCGCCTGTTGCAGTTCGGCTTGCACCTTGCTGACCGCAAACGGGTCCTTCAACATCACCATCAACCCATGCACGTTGTCGCCGAGATCGGACATATCCTGCGCGTTGGCCAGTGACACCACGACCGCCGAGGCATTGAAATCGTTGAAGCCGACGTCAAAAATGCCCCGCACTTCGTATTCCATCGGCGGAATCGCCACCTGCTTTCCCTTTTCATAACCCTCGCGCATTTTTCGCACGTCTTCGCCGGTGGAAATATTGACCGTGTCACCGACCTCGATTCCCAGTTCATGCGCCAGCACGCTGCCGATCAAAATGCCGTGCCCGCTCACGTCGAATTTCCCGTCAATGATGCTGGCCGCCAGCGAGCTGACGTTTGTTTCCGCCTCCGGATCGATGCCCCGCAAGTAAGGCGCGGAGTCATAAATCTTTCGCGTGTGAGCGTTCGTCGTGGTCTCCATCAGCACTTGCGTGGTCACAAACGGCGCCACGCCGCGCACGCTTTGGTTCGAGGCGACAATGCTCATCAACTCGCGATAGTTGGACATGGACTCGCCCGGCACGGAAATATCGATGTGCGCATTGAAGCCGAGAATCGTATCGCGCAATTGCTTGTCGAACCCGCTCATGACGCTGATGACGATGATGAGCACCGCCACGCCCAGCGCGACTCCCGCGACGGAAATCAGCGTGATCACGGAAACGAACGTCCGTTTCGGCCGCAAATATCGCAGCGCGAGCAGGAGTTCGAAAGGTAACCCAGACATTCGCCGAAGCTAAACACCCAATGCGCCCGTGTCAACGGAGGCAGAAGCTATGAAAAGCTCCAAATCCCAAACTCCAAGCCCCAGAGAAACCCGAAATCCCAAGCTCCAAAAACGCGGAAAATATGATTCGGAATTGGAGTTTGGAGCTTCTCTGGAGCTTGGGGTTTGGGATTTGGAACTTCGCTACAGGGCACAGATGCGTTCGACCTTACCCGTCCCGCTGTGAATCGTTTGTGAACAAATTTCCTGCGCCATTCTTGACAAGATTCGCTCTTCGCCTCACTCTGCCACGCATGAGAAACCCGCAGTTTTTAAGTCCTGGCAAGCTTGTAATTCTGTGCGTTTTCTTCGCGCTCTCGTTCGCGAATCTAAGGGCCGCGAATACCAATTTCTCCGACTCCACCATCAACCTGCCGCCGCCGGATTCAAGTTCGAACGAGGCCCTGCGCGCCTACCTGCAATTGCAGGAACAGATCCGCGAAACGCAATTGGCCATCGAACACGAT
>DASZPR010000252.1:0-2059 GCA_035550235.1 Verrucomicrobiia bacterium
GATTCTCGGGGTTCCTTATGTGGTGCCCGGCGGGCGGTTCAATGAATTGTATGACTGGGATAGTTATTTCATTGTGCTTGGCCTGTTGCAGGATGGACGCAAGGACCTGGCACGGGGCATGGCCGACAATTTGTTGTACGAAGTCGAGCATTATGGAAAAGTCCCCAACGCCAACCGGACTTATTATCTGACTCGATCGCAACCGCCTTTCCTCACCTCGATCATCCGGGCCGTGTACGAATCCGGCGCGACGGACCGGAAGTGGCTGGAATCCGCGTTAAAGACTGCCATTACTGAGTACGAAACCGTGTGGATGGGCAAGGACCGTTTGGTGCGCATCGGCGATCATCAGTTGAGCCGCTACTATGATTCGGGGAATGGCCCCTGTCCCGAAGTCGAACCGGGCCATTACGATGAAAAAATTGCACCCTGGATGGCGCGGGCTGCTGAGAACAATTCCGGCCCGCCGGCGACGGCATTTGAATTTCTCAATCAATATCTCTACTGCGGAAAGTTCGGGGACCTCGCGGTGAATGGCCTGACGTTGAACGATTTCTTCAAACACGACCGTGCGGTGCGCGAATCCGGGCACGACACGACACATCGTTTCGATGATCGCACCGCGGATTTCGTTTCCGTGGATTTGAACTCATTACTTTTTCGTTACGAAATGGATTTCGCCGAACTCATCGAAAAGGAATTCGGCGGGCAGCTTCCGGGCATGGGTGATTCCGGGAAGACGGAGTATTGGCGGCGCAAGGCGCTCGGGCGCAAACGCGCCATCATGGACCTGATGTGGGACGAAACACGCGGATTTTTCTTCGACTACGATTTTGTAAATGGCAAACGCTCCACGTATATCAGCGCCACCGGGCTGTATCCATTGTGGGCAAAACTTTTCGATACGGAAAATCCCGCCGAACAAAAACAAGCGAAGCGGGTGGTTGCGTATGCAACCGAAAAATTGGAGAAAGCCGCGGGGTTGGCGGCGAGCGCGCAGGAATCCGTCGAAGCGGCGAGAACCCACGATGCGCGACAATGGGATTATCCGTACGGCTGGCCGCCGCACCAAATGCTCGCGTGGCAGGGTTTGAAAAACTACGGATTGAATTCCGAAGCTGAGCGCCTGGCCTATCGATGGCTCTACACGATCGCGAAAAATGCTCATGACTATAACGGCACGATTCCGGAGAAATACAACGTCGTTACAGGATCGCACGACGTGTTTGTGGAGTACGGAAACGTGGGCACGAAATTCGAATACATTGCGCCGGAAGGATTCGGATGGATGAACGCATCCTTCCAGACGGGTTGGACTTATCTGACGCCCTCCCGGCAAAAGGATTTGCGGCGGCTGAAACCTCCGGGAAATGAATGATGGGGTTCTGAACGCAACTGTTCTGAGGAATTGATCCAATGAACAGGGAGGTGGTGGTAGGTGATGGATTCGAACCATCGAAGGCGTAAGCCAGCAGATTTACAGTCTGCCCCCGTTGGCCACTTGGGTAACCTACCAGCCGAGCCAATCATACTGCGAGCGCGTGATTTTGCCAAACAAAGGCCGCTTGTCAATCCGGCGCAGCAGCCAGTGAACTAAATTTTTTACACGCACACGGGGCATTGACACTGTCCCGCTGCGATGCAGCGACGAATTTCACGGCATCGTTAACCGCGTTTTTCAGTTTTTCTTTCGCTCGAGAAGCTCCGCGCGTTTCCACGCGCACTTCCCAAAATTATCGTTTGCGATTCGTTGGCTGTCCATGGCGATGAGATTTTCGCCGAGTGATCACGGCCGCGTTCGCCGGTGGAACGGTTCCTGCAATGCGATGCGGAAATCCCACAGGTGTCATGTCATTAAACAATAAAATTCGTTCAGGTTATGAAATCTTATTTGCATTACGGAGCGCGCGGATTCGCTGCGGTCGCGCTGTCAGTTGGGATCATCGCAAGCGGGGAGGCTCAGACTTCCAACACCATTCCGGTGCTTGCCATTGCGCCAGATGGGTCCGGTTCCAACGCTTTGACGGTATCCATCACCAACGCAATGCCGGGGCGCGTT
>DASZPR010000253.1:0-6553 GCA_035550235.1 Verrucomicrobiia bacterium
ATTGGCTTGGCAGACTTCGCGTTTTAAAGATTCGAGCATGTTATTTCTCTCAATACCGGCCGTGACTTTTTTCCGTCAGGCACAATTTTCCAGACGAATGAGTTTAGTTTTTTGGCCGATGTTTCACATACGATGTTCGGCTTATTGACCCAACCGCAATGTCACGCGAAGGGAACCAGCGTTATAGCGGCAACCGTGACTCCACGCAACGAATTCCATTGTTTACAAAATGGGGAATTGACAGCCGCCCGTGAAACCCCGGGCGAAAATGACGCCCGTAATCATTTTGCCAGGCGCGCTTTTTGACGGATGGCAATCAACTGCTTCATCACGCCGTAAAGATTTCCCTTCCCATCCTCACGCCCGAACGCATCGTGAAGCTGTTTGTAAACCGCATAAAGCTCCCGATACACCGCATGGGCTTTCGCATTGGGCTTGAACACGCGCGGCTTCAAACCAGTCATCGCTTTTTGCGCGGCGGCAAAGTTTTTGTGCGCACCGGCCACCACTGCCGCCGCGACTGCCGAACCAAGCGCGCACGTCTGCGCCGAGCGGCTGACACTCATTGGGCGCCCGGTCACATCCGCGTAAATCTGCATCACGACCGGATTTTTTTCCGCGATACCGCCGCAATTGATGACCTGGTCGATTTTGACGCCATATTCCTCAAAGCGATTGATAATGGTCAACGCGCCGAACGCGGTGCCTTCAATAAGCGCCCGATAAATTTCCGCCGGCGTCGTGTAAAGCGTTTGCCCGACCAGCAAACCCGTCAGGCGTTGGTCTACCAGGATGGTGCGGTTACCATTGTTCCAATCCAGCGCCAGCAAGCCGGATTCGCCCGGTTTCAATTTCGCGGCTTCGGCGGTCAACGCTTCGTGCGTGCCTGCTTTTCCGCAAGGTTGAAGATAATTAACGAACCAATTGAAAATATCACCCACGGCGGACTGGCCTGCTTCCAAACCGAAATAACCCGGCAGCACGCTCCCGTCCACAATGCCGCAAAGGCCGGGCACGTCCGCGAGTTTCTTGCCGTTCGAACACACGGCGATGTCGCAAGTGCTCGTGCCGATGATTTTCACCAACGCACCCGGCGCTACGCCGCTGCCGATGGCTCCGAGGTGCGCATCGAACGCGCCCGCCGCAACAGGAATATCCGCACTTAATCCCGTGCGTTTCGCCCACTGCTCCGTGAGCCCACCGACCGCTTTGCTGACGTTTTCCACGCGCGGAGTCAGTCGCTCGCGCAACGCGCCGAGCTTCGGATTCAGTTTGGACAAAAATTGTTTGTCCGGATAACCGCCCCACCTCACGTTCCACATCGCCTTGTGGCCGGCGGCGCAAACGCCCGCGATAAATTTGTGGGGATGCTCTGTGCCGGTAAGCGCAGCCGGAACGTAATCGGCCAGCTCAACCCATGCATGCGCTGCATTAAAAACTTCCGGCGCCGTGTTGAGGCAGTGCAAAATCTTGCTCCAAAACCATTCGCTCGAATACGTGCCGCCGCATTTGGCGAGAAATTGCGGGCGTATTTTTTTTGCGAGCGCCGTAATTTGCGCCGCTTCCGCCACACCGGTATGGTCCTTCCACAACCACGCCATCGCGTCCGGGTTGTTGGCGAATTTTTTGTGAAACGCGAGCGGCTGGCCTTGCGCGTCGACGGGCAGGGGAGTGCTGCCGGTCGTATCCACGCCGATGCCGATGACTTGTTCCGGCTTGAATCCGCGAACGCTCTTCTTCGCCGCGGCGAGGGCGTGCTTGATGGTAATCTCCGCGCCTTTCACGTAATCAGCCGGATGCTGCCGCGCGAGGTTCGGGTCGCGCGAGAGAATCACGCCATGCGTGCCGTGCGCGTATTCCCAGACAGCGGACGCAATCTCCACGCCGTTTTTGACATTTACAATCAGGGCGCGGACCGAATTTGTGCCGTAATCCAAGCCAATAGTATATTGGTCGCTCATGTTTTTTGGGGGTGATTTGGAAAGTGATTCGCGTTTTTTGTTTTTTGATGGGAGCCGATAATCAAACTGGCGATTCGACCATCGCATTGGCCTCGTCGGGCACGATCAGGCGATCAATCCCGGCGGCAACCAGCCCGGATTTCCGGCGGCGCGGAGCTTTTTCAATCTTCAATTCGCCGAACCGCGCCCAGAGCGTGCCTTTTACGATCGCCTCGGACAGATAATTGAACACCGAAGGCGGCAATTCGTTCACCGCTCCGGTAATGACCACCCGCCGCAAACCGACCATGTTTAGCGCGCCGGCGATTCCCGCCGCCATCGCATCCAGGGTCTTCGCCAGCCAGGGTTCGATGCCGTCCGCCGCTACATGGCTGGAAAGAGCGTCCCACGTTTTTTTCGCTCTCGGATGCGCATCAGAAAAACTTTCGATCAGGCCGCGAATGGACGCGAGTGTTTCCAGGCACCCAATGGAGCCACATCCGCAGCGCCGTTGATTTCCCAGGACCGGCGTGTGACCCAATTCACCGCTGATGGGCAGCGGATGAGCGTACAGTTTTCCGAAAAGCAAAACCGCGCTGCCCACGCCTTCGCCGAAGTCGACCAACAGAAAATCTTCACCCTCGCGATGGGCGGAATTATGGCCCAGCGCCAGGATGCGTTCCTCCTGGATCAAAATCACCGGAGCATCCCAAACTTCCTGGATGGGCGTGGAAAGAGCGTTTCCGGCTGTCCAACGAAGGTTTGGCGAGTAGAGGACTCTTCCTTTTCGCTCATCCACCATACCGGGAACGCTGACCAGCACTCCCCAGAAGGATTTCTGCGGGATTTGATCGGCTGCCTTGCGCAACGCGCGCGACCATTCTTTGGCGCTGCCCGGCGTTTCCAGTCTGACCAGCCATTGATCCTCCTCAGTCACCGAAAGGGCGAGGGGAGAGAGGCAGGTTTCCGCGATACCCAATTGGATGCCCAGAAAACGGGATTTGGATTGAGTCAACCGCAGCATCCGGCCCGGCCGGCCCATGCGCGTTTGCTCCGAACCATTGCCACCTTCCTCATCCGTCTCTTCAAAAACTCCCAGTTCGAGCAGTTCATCCGCAATCTTTCCCGCAGTCGGCTGGCTTAAGCCGAGGGACTTGGCGAGTTCAGCCCGCGAAGCCGTCCCCAATCTCAGCAAGCGATCCAGGAGGGCGCGTTTGTTGTGCCGGCCCATTTTGGAAGGGATGATGACCATACAATAATTACTTAATTAACTTAAGAAACTAAGTGTCCGTCAAGGATTAAAAACCGCCAAAAGGTCATCAGCGCAGAAGAATCCTGCAAGTGAAAAAGCACAGGTCCGTATCAACGGCCAAAAACAAACGCCCACCGCAATGAAGCGACGGGCGTTTTGAAATCTTGGATGGTCAGAGCATCACCACCAGAAATAGGGACTATTATTGCCCGTGCGGACCTTTGTAACGTTGCCCGAGGCGGAGGAAGTGGAAGCATTGAATTTCCTCCATTGAGCATGGCCGTCTTTGTAGGCAATGTTCCCGCCGGCAGGCAATTGTCCTTTTTCGATATGCGCGCTCAGGTGCGGGTAAGCCACACCGTTCTGCGTAAATCCGCCATAGATCGCGGTGAAATTGTCCGCCCCGCTTGCCGGCAAGGTATTGCCCGTGCTGATCATCACGTCAGCGACCACTTCACTATCGGAAGGATTGTCAGTGGTGACGATCGGTCCGTTAGTATGCAATTCCGAAAGCAATTTGTAATTCTGATACTGCTTGTCCACTTTCGAACTGGAGCCTCCAAGCGCAAACGCGTACCCGGTAATGTTAAAATTGCCGCCACCGAAGTTCCAAAGTGAGTTTTGATTGGCCCAATTCTCCGCATCTGTGAATCTTGGGGCAGTGCTCGGGCAATAGAACGTCTTCTTCGAGCAACCGCTGTTCAACATCTGGCTCGTCGCCGTACTCGGTATATCCCAACACCACGAACCATATACATCCAAGGTGGGCAGCTTTTCCTGGTTGTCATCCGCGAACATATGCAGGCTCGTGATCAATTGCTTCTCATTGTTCATGGAAACCACGCGGATCGCCTTGAACTTGGCCGACGCCAGCGCGGGGAGCAACATCGCCGCCAGAATGGCGATGATGGCAATCACCACCAGCAACTCAATTAATGTAAAACCGTCGCCTGGGGAACGGTCGGAACCAGTGGAACATTGATTCTTAATCCTGTGGTTTACGCGTTTTGTTTTCATGGACGGGGGTTGACTTACTTAATTAAGTTTAGAAATTATCTGCTTTTTAAGGGGAAGGCCGAATTCTTTTGGGTCATGCGTTTACAATGTATGGTCAGGAATCAGCTGTCAAGAGAAGATTTGGATACAGTTGGGACACAATTTTTTATTTCACTTTCGTTGCATTGTGACCGCAGTCCCGATTGGCTAAAACGGCGTTGGCGGGGTGTAACCCCCTCGCTCATATTCAACAAATCCAGACCGCACATTACCTTAACTATATAAGTAGTTTTTGCCATGTCCATTACCCTATTGGGTAAATGGGATGGGCGTTTGAGCGCACAGGCATCGCTCTGCGAACCCTTTTCCGAGTGTGGGCATAGTGTCGTTGGAGTCTCGATCGAAAAAGGCAAACTCTCCCTTTTTAAGTTCGCTCAATTTCGCAGGGACGACCGGTCATTTCGCTCCAGAGAAAATCACGTCCCGCAAAGCGAATTCTTACGCTTCCGCGCTTCGTGATCTTCTGCACCGCGGTATTTGTGATTTGTGAAACGTGAAAGTCCGCAATGGCCGTTGCCAAAAATTTTCAAAAAAATTACCAAACCAAATTATAGACGCGCCGAAAACCACGCGAGCCAAAGAGTATGAAATATTGGGCCCTGTGCGGTTCATGCCCATCTCGGGGAGCAATCGTTGAAAAAATTTGTACGAAAGTGGAATGCTCTGTCGTTTGCACGTTCGTCCAACTTCGAGTATAGGTGTCCTCGAACCACGTTGCATCTGTCGGCTGAAAAATCCCGCACTTCATTGGTGCCCGGACTTTTGGCGCGTGGGAAAGTGATAGGATGGTTTCATTGGGCGCTGCCGCTGAACGTAAAATTTTCCCGTTCATCAAGGCGCGGTCGGAAAAGGCAATAAATACAGTTAAAACCAACGACGTACCATGAGCACATTTACCACCCGGGACGGGACGGAAATTTATTTTAACGATTGGGGCAAAGGTCAACCCATCGTCTTCAGCCACGGATGGCCACTAAGCGCCGACGCCTTTGAAGACCAGATGTTTTTTCTCGCCTCACGCGGCTACCGTTGCATCGCGCACGACCGCCGCGGCCACGGGCGTTCGAGCCAGCCATGGCATGGCAATGACATGGACACCTACGCGGATGACCTCGCTCAATTGGTCGAAAAGCTCGATTTGAAGGACGCCATCCATATTGGCCATTCCACCGGCGGCGGCGAAGTCACGCGCTACATCGGTAGACACAGTACCAAACGCGTCGCCAAAGCCGTGCTAATCGGCGCTGTTCCCCCCGTCATGCTCAAATCCCCAACCAATCCCGGCGGCTTGCCGATGGAAGCGTTCGACCAACTCCGCTCCGCCGTTCTGGCCGACCGCTCGAAATTTTGGAAGGACCTCAGCCTGCCGTTCTACGGCTACAATCGCCCCGGCGCGAAAATCTCCGAAGGCGTGCGCGAATCCTTTTGGTGGCAGGGGATGCGGGCCGGATTTCCCGCATCGTATTTCTGCATCAAGGCATTCTCGGAAACCGACCTCACGGAAGACTTGAAAAAGTTCGACGTGCCTACACTGATTCTGCACGGTGACGATGACCAAATCGTGCCTATTGCCGACTCCGCCCTGTTGTCGTCAAAAATTGTCAAGAACACCACGCTGAAAGTATATCCTGGCGCGCCGCACGGCATGTGCACGACGCTCAAAGACAAGGTCAACGAGGAACTCCTCGCTTTCATCAAGGCATAAATCGACAGATAAATTTGTAAAAATGAAATCCCACAACAAACCCAGGAGCATCAAAATGAAAAACGGAGATCGAAAGAAAATGATGGAAGCCACGACCACCATGTACGAAACCGAAAACGACCTGCCGAAGACAGATCGGGTCGAGCTGATAGCGCTTATTAACAAGCGCCTCGCGGACGTGATTGATCTCCAGTGCCAGTTAAAACAAGCCCATTGGAACGTCAAAGGCCCGCACTTCATCGGCCTGCACGAACTCTTTGACGAGATCGCCGAGGACGTCGAGAAATACGTGGACCTGATCGCTGAACGCGCGGTCCAATTGGGCGGCATCGCCTTGGGCACGGTCCGCGTGGCCGCCAGCAAATCGGTTTTGGATGAATATCCTTTGGACATTGCCGACGGTTCCTCGCATGTCGAAGCTGTTGCCCGGGCGCTTTCAACGTTCGGACGCGAAGCGCGCATGACGATCGAGGAAACCAACGCGCTCGATGACGCGGACACAGCCGATATGTTCACCGAAATTTCGCGCGGCATCGACAAATGGCTCTGGTTTGTTGAAGCGCATACGCAAGCATCAAAATAGCGCGGGATCATCCTGCG
>DASZPR010000254.1:0-4407 GCA_035550235.1 Verrucomicrobiia bacterium
GGTGGAATTTGGACGTTTTCATAGCGATGCACATCAGAGCGCAAATAAACCCGAAACTCCGCAATGACCGGCTCGTTGATGTAGAGATTAGTTTTCGGTAGCACGATCCAAAGGAAAGCAATCCTGTTCGCGTAATCAGCCGGAGGCGCGAACGCATCGGTCGCCGTGACCTTCAACGTGATCGGCTGGCTCACCATCGTTTTTCCGTCCACTTTGGCCGTGATTGGCGGGATGATAATATCACCCGCGCGGGTTGGTTGGATGGCAACGGTGCATGTATAAACGATGCTTTGCCCCGATGGCGTTGAAACAACCTCGGCGTGTTGGCTTAGCCCGGAAACCATTTGCGCGCCGTCCAACGGAAAGTTCGCAATCGACTCCGGTTGTCCACCCTCGAATTTCAAACTCAACGACACTTGCTCACCGAGAACGATGGATGTCCGATCCACTGATGCCGTAAACGTCGCGGCCAACGCCGGGCACGCCGCGGCAAAAAACAACACGAACCACAACCTCCCCAGGCTGCGGTTCAGCAGTTGAATTCTGTTTCGCATCAATCGCTGCATGATGATATCCGTCTAGTCTTGCCGACCCGGCGCGCTCGAATCAAGTTTCGCTTCGAGGACGATTTATGGACAGTTCCAATGGAAATTCGTTCGGAAAAAACGGCTTTCGCCCGTGGTTCAAAAAGATTCAGCCCCGCGCTGGTTGCTTCGTCAATGCTTTGACCACGCCGTCGATGGAGTGTTCTTTGGCTTCCTGCGTCGGCTCCAGTCCGAGCGCGCGGATGGCTTTGCTCGTTTCCGGGCCGATGGAGATTAATTTCGTCTTCGGAAATTGTTTCAACAGCTTCGGCAAATCGAATCGCGCGTGAAAATGTTCCACTGTCGATGCGCTCGTAAACGTGATCCAATCCGCGCCGCCCTCAGTGAATTTCGCCGCCGCGCCATTTAAATCCTCAGTTTCCACCACCGTCTTGTAAACGGCAATGTCATCCACAATCGCACCAAGTTCCTCCAGCGCCTTCGGCAAATCAGGATTGGCCACTTCCGCGCGCAAAAGACAAATTTTCAAATTTTCCACCGTCTCAAATTTATCAAACGCCGTGGCGATTTTTGACGCCAGCGCTTCATCCGGCATCAGGTCCACCTGCAAGTGTAACTCTTTCAATTTCGCAGCCGTGGCGGGCCCGATGGCCGCGATCCGCGCGCCGCCAATGTCGCGCAAATCCTGGAATCGTTTGAAAAACAAATCAAAAAACGCCGTCACGCCATTCGGGCTCGTGAACACCAGCCAGTTGTAGGCATTCAATTCCAGCAGCGCGTCGATCAAATCCTGCCGGCGATCTTCACTCGGCGGCACGATTTTAATTGTCGGAATTTCGAGAACCTCAGCGCCCAAATCATGCAACTGCTTCGAAAGTTGGCTGGCCTGTTCGCGCGTCCGCGTCACCACGATGCGCTGGCCAAAGAGCGGACGATGCTCAAACCAATTCAATTTGTTTCGCAACTTCACCACGTCGCCAATGATCGTGATGGCGGGCGCGGAGATTTTTTCCTTCGCCGCAACGTCCGCAATCGTTGCCAGTGTGCCTTCAACCGATTTTTGACCGCCTGTAGTTCCGCGTCGAACAATCGCGACCGGTGTCTCAGGCGGCATCCCGGAAGCGACCAACATTCCGGCCACTTCCCGCAATCGCTTCAACCCCATCAAAATCACCTTCGTGCCCGGGATGTGCGCGATCTCGTCGAAGTCGAGATCGGATTCCTCCTTCTCCGGATCTTCATGCCCGGTCAGCACCGTGAACGTCGAAGCGACGCCACGGTAGGTGAGGGGAATGCCCGCATAATTCGGCGCCGCCACAATGGAAGAAACGCCTGGTACCACTTCAAACGGAATACCCGCCGCCGCGAGTTCCTCCGCCTCCTCGCCGCCACGCCCGAAAATGTAAGGATCGCCGCCCTTTAGACGCACCACGCATTTGCCCTCGCTCGCTTTCGAAATCATCAACGCGTTGAGTTGCTCCTGCGTCAACGCCTTCTCCGTCGTGCGGCTGCCGCGCGAAATAAATTCCGCCGTGGATGGCGCCATGCGAAGCAAATCCGCGTTCGCCAAAACATCATAAATCACCACATCCGCGCGCCGCAGCAATTCCGCTCCGCGCAGCGTAAGCAAACCCGCATCGCCCGGACCGGCGCCAACCAGATAAACTGTGCCTTTAGACTTCACCGCCAAAGTCTATGCGGGGAACAGCCTTTGGGCAATTGGCAGATTTGAAATGACAATTTTACTCTTTCAAATTTCCGGCGCGTTGCTTTTCACACTCTTGCGCGGCCCAAACAACGCCGTGCCCACCCGCACAATCGTTGCGCCTTCCTCAATCGCCACTTCAAAATCCCCGCTCATGCCCATACTCAAATGCGGCAGCGGAGCGCCGAGAGCCTGCTCGGCACGTTCCTTCAATTCCCGCAGTTGGCGAAATACCGGCCGTACATTCTCCGCATTCGATGTCCACGGCGGCACCGTCATCAGCCCATGAATTTCCAGGCGCGGCAGTGCATTGATTTGAACCACGTCCGCCTCAAGTTTCTCCGGACTGTAGCCAAATTTGCTCGCTTCGCCCGCCAGATTGACCTCCAACAGAATCGGCATCGTCTTGCTCGCTTGTTCCGCGCGCTTGCTGATTTCCTGCGCAAGAGAGAGGCTGTCCACGCTCTCAATCATTTCAAAAAGCTCCACCGCATCACGGGATTTGTTCGACTGCAAATGGCCGATGAAATGCCAGCGCAATTTGCCGGAGCACAATGGAATTTTCGCCTTAGCCTCCTGGATTTTATTTTCTCCAAAGAACGTAAGACCGAGCCTACCCGCTTCCGAGACGGCTTCCGGCAATTGACCTTTGGTCACGCCCAATAAAGTGACGGATTCTGCATTTCGCCCGGCGCGTTCACACGCGGCGCGAATGCGTTGTTGAATTGAATCGAGATTTTCAGCCAAACTCACCGGGCAAACTTAAAGCGCAATTGGCAACTCGTAAACTTTTTATGAACTACTGGCTCGTGAAACAGGAACCCGAGGCTTACTCGTGGTCGGCATTTGTGAAGGACGGCAAAACCTCCTGGACCGGCGTGCGCAATTTCGCCGCGCGCCTCAACCTTCGCGCCATGAAAAAAGGCGACCCCGTTTTTTATTATCACAGCGTCACCGGCAAGGAGATTGTCGGCCTCGCCCGCGTCGAAAAGGAGGCTTACCCCGACCCCACCGCCACCGAAGGGGATTGGGTGTGCGTGGATTTGGTTCCAGTCAAATCACTTAAAAACCCTGTGAGCCTCGACACGGCCAAGGCAGATAAGCTTTTGAAGGAAATGAAACTGGTGAAGATATCGCGCCTCTCCGTTTCGCCCGTCACAAAGCCGGAATACGACCGGATCCTGGAATTGAGCAGAGCGTAATGCGATTAGGTTTTCGTAGCCGCTGACGTTAATCGGCGCCATTTCTTTTGGTCGCCCGGGATAAAAATCAGCGCAGACTAATGTCTGCGGCTACAAAATTTAATGCACCGTCGCCTTCTCGGCACCCAATCCCGTATTCGCCCTCACCGTCAACTCCGCAAACTTCGCTTCCGCCGACGGTTCACGCCCCAGCAACGTCCCGAGAATCGCCCCCAGAAAACCCAGCGGGATACTGAGAATGCCCGGGTTCTCCAGTGGAAACAACGCCTTGTGTTGAAACAGATGCCGCGCCGCGCCCTGGACGGTTGGCGGGTCGATCGCCATGAGGCTCGGGCTGACAATAATCAACGCCAGTGAGGCGACCAGTCCCACCGCTAATCCTGAAACCGCCCCCGCAGTATTAAATCGCTTCCAGAACAGCGAGAACACAATGACGGGCAAATTAGCCGAGGCCGCGACGGCGAAGGCCAATCCGACGAGAAACGCAACATTCGCTTTCGGGCCCAAGGCAATCGCCAGCGCAATGGCCACCGCGCCCACCACGAACGCCGTGACGCGCGCAACGCGAACTTCTTCGCCCGGTTTCCGCTCGGTCCCGTGATGAATCACGTTCGTCCAAAAATCGTGCGCGAATGAGGTGGACGCGCTGATGGTCAAACCGGCCACGACGGCAAGGATGGTTGCAAACGCGATGGCCGAAATAAACGCGAAGAAAAATTCACCACCCAGCGCGTGCGCCAATAGCGGTGCGCTCATGTTGTTGCCGCCATTTTTAGCTATGGCATCAGGACCGACGATCGTCGCCGCGCCGAAACCGAGGAGCGTGGTCATAATATAAAAAACTCCGATCAACACCATCGCCCAGACGACACTGTGACGCGCCGTCTTCGCATCCGGCACCGTGTAGAATCTTACGAGAATGTGAGGCAACCCTGCTGTGCCTAGCAACAGTGCG
>DASZPR010000255.1:0-3546 GCA_035550235.1 Verrucomicrobiia bacterium
TAATGGGTGATTCCGCCCAGGATGCCGAACACGGATCCCAGCACGAGCAGCATCATGCCGTCGCGCGCGAATTCAATGGCTTTCTTCTTCGTGATGATCAGGAGCCACGCCCAGGCAATGATCGACGCGACACCGATGATAATGTAAATCGTCCGCACCGGCGTGTTGCCCCAGAGCGCGTCCGGCTTGAGAGCGGCGCCGGCGAGAAAGATCAGCGAATTCCACATCATCATCTCGCGCCCCACCTTTTTATCGGCGCAAATGACGAGCGCTTCCATGCCCATCGAAATCACCAGCAGCGATTGATGGTTGTTCACGCAAATTCCGTAGAAGAAAAACGCCGCGTAAACATACCGGTGCTGATACGGCGCATACACCCAGCGCAGCAGGCAGATCAAAACAGCCATCAATGACACCACGCTCAGCGGGTACACTTCCACGATCACCGCCTGGCTCCACATGTAACCGTTAAAACCAATCAGCAATCCCGAAACAAATCCTGACACGAGGCAGATGGCGTTTTCCCAGCGGCGATCGAAATTCTTCAAGTCGTCGATGCTCTCGATCATCATGCTGCTGCCGCGCGAAACAATCATCGCCAGCAACCCGGACGCCAGCGCGCCCGCAAAACATCCGGCCAACGCCACGCGCCACGCGACGTTGCCAACCGGCAGCAGCGTCCACAAATGCGTGAAAATGGTCCACACCGGGTAACCCGGAGGGTGGGGGATGCCCGCGTAAAACGAGCCCGTCGCCAATTCGCCGGAATCTTCCAGCGTCATTTCCGGCGCGATCGTCAGGTAATACGCAATGAAGACAAAAACGAAAGTAATGAGCAACGCCATCCAATCAATGGTGCGAAACAAAGCCGGCGGTTTGACCGTTGGCGTCGGGGGCGGCTCGGGTTTCGCGGGGGGCGCGCTGGTTTTTGCCGGGGCGGCGGGTTTTGCTGCTGCTGGGGTGGTCTTGGCGGAGGCGCCTGAAGACGGTTGTTTCTTATCGTTTGGCACGTTCGGTTTTCTAATTCTCGGTTAAATCCAAATTCCCTAATTCATGCGACCCGGCGAAAAAGGGCTTATACTAGAAGAGGAACCACTGAGGTTTGTCCACTCAAAACTGGCGGGGGAAACCCGGTTGCGCCCGGGCGAACCGCTCTCTGGCAGGATATTTGTGAAGCTCAAATTGCTCGAAATCAGGCCGACCATGGCATCGCTCCGCGCCGAATCGGCCGAGAGATTGGTCTGCTGGCTCGCAATGGTCAGCGCCAGTAACAGGCACGCCGCCGCCGGCGCCAGCCAGCGCAACGACAGCGATGCTGCCTCTCGCGCGCTCGACGTGGGATACAACCGGCGCTTAATTCTCTCGGAGGGCCGGCGCGGCTGCCAGGAACCCAATCGGTTCTCCAGTGAATTCATCTCTTTCTCGTTCATACACTTCTCCTTCCAGACGGATCTTTAATTTCTGCAGACCATATCGATAGCGGCCGGCCGCGGTATTCGGTGAAATGTCCAGCACTTCCCCGATTTCCTCGAAGGTCCGGCGATGCCATATTTTCAAAACGATGACTTCGCGTTGTTCGACGGGCAATCCCGCCAGGTGACGCATTGCTTCCTGTTCGGCGGGGCTTTCATCGGTGGACCGCTCAAACCAGCGCCACGATTCCAATTCCCGCGTCATGCGCCGCCACAGGGAACGGCGATAGTTCAGCGCGCGATTCCGAAACGTGCGCACACAGTAATGCTCCAGCTTCGACGGCGGCTGGGATTGCTGCATCAAAGCGACGAAGGTTTCGTGCAAAACATCCTCGGACTCCGCGTGGCTCAAGCCCAGCGCGCGCCCGTAAAGGACCAGTTCCGCGGCCTTCGTTTCATAGAGCCTTTGGCTCCAATGTGGTGAATTGCAATTCACGTTTTCACCTTATAGACACCATGGGTGGAGGATTTGTATAAACTTTTTTGCCCTTTCGCAAAAGCTCCAAATCCCAAGCGTCCAAGCTCCAGAGAAACATCAAGCACCAAGCCCCAAACCTGGAGCGTCGCAATCAGATGCCCTTTGTTGTTTGAATTTTGGAGCTTCTTTGGAGCTTGGACGCTTGGGATTTGGAGCTTCTCAGCCCCAACCGAACCAATGCCCGAGGTGAAAGGTAATAAACGCCAGCCCCCATGCCAAGGCTCCCATATAAGCCCATTGAAAGAGGGGCCATTTCCAGGTATTGGTCTCCCGGCGGACGATCGCCACCGTGCTGGCGCATTGCATGGCGAAGACGTAGAAAACCATCAGCGTGACCGCGAGCAGGGGAGTATAAACCGTCGAGCCGTCCGCATGCTTCTGTTCCCGCAAAGTTTTCACCAGTTCTTTCTTGGTGCCTTCGTCCTCGGAACTCCCCACATTGTAAACCGTGGACATCGTGCTCACAAAAACCTCCCGCGCCGCGAACGAGCTGATGATGCCAATGCCCATTTTCCAATCGAAACCCAATGGCGCAATTACCGGTTCAATGGCGCGGCCGGCCATGCCGGCGAAACTGTTGCGCAGATGTTCGCCTGATTGTTCCTTGTCCAGTGAATCCAGCGTGTTCAGCAAATCGGATTGTGATGCGTCCGGATTTGAATTGGCTTTTATTTTCTTGCTGATCTCGTCCACCTGGTCTTGCGTCTTAATGCTTGGATCAATTTTTGCCGCCGCCGCTATGCGTGCCTGGTCATATTTCGCATCCACCGCCGAATGCTTCGGATACGTCGCCAGGAACCACAGCAAAATATTGATTCCCAAAATCACCGTGCCCGCGCGCCGCAGGAAAATCTTCGAGCGATCCCACATGTGCCGCACCACCACGCGCACCAGTGGCCGTTTGTAAGGCGGCAATTCCATGATGAGCATCGGCGTCTCGCCCTTCAGCAGCGTTTTTTTGAAAAGCCACGCCATCAACAGCGCGACCACGATGCCCAGCAAATACATCGCCAGCATCGTCAACCCCGCCAGCTTGAAAAATCCCAGCACGCGAATATTCGGAATGCACGCGCCAATCAACAGCGCATAAACCGGCAACCGCGCCGAGCAACTCATCAACGGCGCCACCAAAATCGTCACCAGGCGGTCCTTCGGCGATTCAATCGTCCGCGTCGCCATGATTCCCGGAATTGCGCACGCAAACGAACTCAGCATCGGAATAAAACTTTTGCCGTGCAACCCGACCTTGCTCATCAAGCGATCCATCAAAAACGCCGCCCGCGCCATATAGCCCGTATCTTCGAGGAGTCCGATGAATAAAAACAGCAACAGAATCTGCGGCAGAAAAACCACCACCGCGCCCACGCCCGCAATCACGCCATCCACCAGCAGCGAATTCAAATCCCCCGGCGGAATCAATTTTCCCACCACGCCGCCAAGCCAATCGACCGCCGCCTGCAAGGCATCCATCGGATAGTGTGCGAACGTAAAAATGCTCTGGAACATCAGCGCCATGACCGCGATAAAAATCAGCGTGCCCCAAACTTTATGCGTCAATACGCGGTCCAGCTTGTCGCTCAACGTCTCGCCCGGTGG
>DASZPR010000256.1:0-2169 GCA_035550235.1 Verrucomicrobiia bacterium
ATCTCAATTATCAGCAAAATCTCAAGGGGCGTCGAATCGCCATCCTCGTGTTGCCGACAACAAACTGGCCAAAAATCCAATCCCATACCGCCGACATTGCGGTTGTCATCGATCAAATAAAACCAGGTGATTATGTCGCTCTCACTTGGTGACCTGAAGCATGTTTCACGTCCGCAAAATCGAATCGTTCGATGCGCCGGAACTTTATCCTTACGCCACCATGCGCCGCTCGCGCGACCACGAGCAAAAAGGCATTTTCGTTGCTGAAGGCATCAAAGTCACCCAGCGATTGCTCGAAAGCAATTTCACCGTCATCTCCATGGTCGTGCCGGAAAAATGGCTGGCGGAATTCCAACCGTTGCTCGAAAAACGCCCGGAGGACGTTATCGTTTATGTGGCCGAAAAGAAATTACTGGAATCGCTGACCGGTTTCACGATGTTCCAGGGCGTGTTGGCGGTGGGAAAAATTCCGGAGCCCGTTTCGTTCGACAAAGTGCTCGACAACAGTCCGCATCCCCAACTCTTCGTGGCCGTTGACGCGCTGACGAACGCGGAGAACCTGGGCACCATAGCGCGCAACTGTGTCGCGTTCGGCGCTCACGCGCTGATCGTGGGCGAAACTTCCAGCAGCCCTTTCCTGCGCCGCGCGGTCCGCAATTCCATGGGCACCATTTTGCAACTGCCGGTGGTCGAATTGGCGCGACTCGGCCAATGGCGTCCACGAACCTTCACGCCACACACCACGGCCATGACGCTGGTTGAGTGTTTGAAGGAATTTCGCGCGCGCGGCATCCGCTGCATCGCCGCGCATCCGCACACGGACAAACGCACGCTGTCACAGGCGGATTTTCGGGGCGATTGTTGCATTATTTTCGGCAGCGAAGGCGACGGCATCTCGCCCGCCGTCCGCGATGCATGCGATGATCTGGTGGCGATTCCCATGCCGCCGAATGTGGATTCATTGAACGTCGGCGCCGCCGCAGCCGTTTTCCTTTACGAAGCGAATCGACAACGGCAAAAGTTCTGACGCTTGTCGCGTCGAGGCTTTAGCAAAGGCGGATCCCATCGGCGAGTTGCGTTTGCTTTTTCATCCCACCCTAAATACCTTCAAATACACCTCGCGAATCGCCCTTCGCCATTTCGCAAGTACCGCGCGAAATTCCTCGGGCGTTGCAAACCCGCAGCGAACCGAGACGCGATAATACGGCTCCGGTTCATCCGGCAAAACCGTTTCGCCCTCGTAACTCCAGCGCCGCAAAATACCTTCCACACGACGAAGCTGGCGATAATTCTCAATCAACTTTTCAGCGTCGGCCAGCACCCCCTCATCACGCCCCCGTTCCAACGCACGCAACGTATTCGCCTCGTGCCAGCCATTCTGGAGACACAACGTTTGCGCGATAAATTCCGCGTCCATGAGCCCGCCCCTGCCGGTCTTGATGGCCAAATCATCTTTTCCTGCCGGCGTGCGCTCCTTTTCAATGCGCATCCGCATGTGATGAATCTTCGCCTTCCAATCCGGCGTGAAACAACTCAACGCCGCGGAAGAAGTGATCCGGCTGTCGGCACCTTTTTTCTTATCACCCGCCCTTGCTCCTTTCGAATTTGAAAAATCGGTCAACGCCATGGCCATCTCTCGAAATCGATTCCCAAGTTTCGTATCACCCGCAACCGCACGACTACGCGTCAGTGATTGAATTTCCCAAAGTTGCGCGCGTTCGCGATAATAGGTTTCGTACGCCGCGAGCGTATTCACCAATAGACCCTTTTCGCCATCCGGACGAAGCCGTGCATCGGTTTGAAATAAAATTCCCAGCTCCGTTCGCGCCGAAACCAGGTCCATCACCTCCAATGCAAGTTGCGCAAGCTTCGGCAAATTTTTCGCCGCCGTGTCCGCGACAAAAACGATGTCCAAATCCGAACCGTAATCGATTTCCGCGCCGCCCAATTTGCCAAGGCCAATTATCACGAACGGAGCAGTCTTCAATTTCTGCTTCCGCATCGTGACTTCGACGGCGTATTGCAGGCAGGCATCGGCCAAGGCGGAAAGCTCGGTGAGATATTGTTCAGGGTCAGCAAGGCCAAGGATATCGCGCAGGCCAATGCGCATGAGTTCGGTCTGATGATAACGACGCAGCCACATCTTTTGGTCCGCGTCATTCAGGCCGT
>DASZPR010000257.1:0-8821 GCA_035550235.1 Verrucomicrobiia bacterium
GCCATTTAAAGGCCTCTTCTCCGTTTTGCACGGTAAAATTGCTTTCCGCTTTCGCGTTTGCGATTAACTTTTTGTCCTTCGTCATTCCGGGAAAAACATAAAAGTTAAAATTCTTTCCCATCGGCCCCAGCATGTTTGAAAGCATTGGCTTCATCGAAGCGAGCAAATTTTGGAGATCCGGGCTGGCATCGGAAACGTCCATCGGTTTGTAAGCGTTTCCTTTCGCGTCGAGAATGGTCAGTTGGTCGCGAATGACTTTTTCACTCTTATAGCTGACGCCGCCAAAAGGTCCGAATTCACCCTCGACCACGGCGACCAGCGTATAGGGGTGAACCACTTTGATAACCTTATCGATCTGTTTTTGAGTGACATCGCCACTGGCCGCCATGGCCGCCTGCCAGAAATCCTCAGGCACCCACCACACGATGGTCATGTTGTGCTCCTTGTGAATGGTTTGTTGCGTCTCGCGGGTAAGAGCCGAGAGGTCCACGGTATTTTCCTCTGCCGCACAGGTTAGCAGTGAGAAGCAAAGTGCCAGGAGCACTCCCGCGCAAGCGCGAATGGCTTGACGACTAAGTTGGCTATTCATAATTCCTTTCTGAAGGCCTCAAATTCACCGAACTGAGGGGTGGCGCAGGTTAGAATCCCTCGGCTCGCTTATCAATTCTTTTCGGGACGATATCCCGCCTTTTGGAACTGGTAGGGTATTTACCTAGCGAAATGGTGTTGCCCGGGAAAGATTCGTCCCGCTAGTATCACGACCCGGTTTGAATGTGGGGAGCGCGGTTTTCGTCCAGTAAATGTGTTCGAAGATAATTAGATGAAATCCATATTTTCACAGTCTCGTCCCTCCGTCGTCATCGCCTGCATTTTTGGCGCCAGCCTCACATGCGTGCGCGCCAGCGAAAATGTCCCTCACGCGCCCTATGCCCAATGGGCGGACGTGCCGGACCAGGGCCAATTGCTCGTGCGGCTCACTTATCAGGAATCCGAGGCCTACCATTTCTGGACGGGTAACAAACGGTACGCCGTCGATCAGATAGACGATGGCGAGCATTACGGCATCGACATCAACCAGGGCTACGTGACCCTTCAATACGGCCTCACGGAAAAATGGGCTGCGGACCTCTCCTTCGGTTACACGACCGTCGGCTGGCGCTACTTTGCCAACGGCGCCACGCCCGGCGCCGTCCGCTCGACAACCGGTTTGATGGACACCGGCTTCGGCGTGCGCTACCAGATTTTCAAGGACGGCGACCTGAATTCCGCCTGGATTCCGACACTGACCTTCCGCGCCGGCGCGGTGCTGCCCGGCACGTACGATCAAAACATTCCGTTCGCTCCGGGCGACCGTTCCACCGGCATTGAACCCGAGTTGCTCGCCCGAAAACATTTTGGCTGGACCGGCCTTGGCGCCTATGCGGACGGTTTGTTCCGCTGGAATCACACCTCGGCCAACGACCATTACATCGTCGCGATCGGCTTGTTCCAGCAGATCAAGAGTTGGGAACTCGACGCGGGCTATCGCCACCTTGGCAGCGTCAGCGGCCAGAGCATCCAGTTTAACCCCGCAACGCAGGACATCCTTTACCCGCGCGGAGTGCGCGAGAACCGGGACTCGATTGAAGCCGGCTTCGATTACCGCAGTTCCTGGCACGGCCTGCGGATTGGCTTTCAATCCAGCACCGTTTTTGACGGCTCCAACACCGACAAAAAATTCTGGGTCGGCGGCTTCGTGGAAATGCCCTTCGGCCTCGTGAAGAAATAACGTGCTTCCGGCATCTTGCTGGAAGATTTGGTTACGCGCCGCCGGTAGCGCGGCTTGACGCCCCGCCAAAACGCGGCGAAGTTTCCCGCGCTTGGCGCAGAATTTGTTAGAAACAGCGACAAGCGATTTGTTCGCTAAAATCTCGAATACTCCCGCCGTGCAATCCCTCGCACGGCGCATGGAGAATGGCGGAGTGTTTTCATGCGCCGGCATCAGTGAAGTCGCCCGGCCATTCTTCGCGGCGCTCCTCGCCCGGCTTTTCCCCCGCCGCCCCATCGTGGTTGTCACCGATGTGCTGAAAACGCAGGAAAGTTTCCAGCAGGATTTGGAAACCTGGGCCGCTGTGCAATCCGCGGGCGGGGCGCCCGCTTTTTCACCGTTGTTTTATCCCGCCTGGGAAGTGTTGCCGCACGAAAACAAACTGCCGCATTCCGACACCATCACGGACCGGTTGCAGGCGCTGGTTGCGCTCGCCAACCGAACGGAAATTTCAAATCCCAAATCTGAAATTGTGGTCGCGAGTGTCACCGCGTTGCTGCAAAAAACCTTCACCCCCGCCGAGCTGCGCACCCGCATGCGCGCTCTCGCTCGCGGAGAGCGCATCGATCCACTCGACCTCGTCGAATGGCTCGAGGCGCAAGGCTACGAACCGGAAGCGCAAGTGACGCAAAAAGGCGAACTCGCATTGCGCGGCGGCATCCTCGATATTTTTCCGCTCACCAGCCCGTGGCCGGTTCGTTTGGAATTTTTCGGCGACGAATTGGAATCGCTGCGTTACTTCGATCCTCAAACGCAAATCTCCCGCGAGGAAATCACCACCGTCACGCTTCCGCCTGCCGGCGAACTCGGCGTGCTGAAAAGCGAACTGGAGCGCGGCGATAATACACCACTCGCCACCGTGCTGGATTATCTTCGCGACGATGCCATTTTCCTTTTGTGCGAACCCGAAGCGCTCACCGAGCGGGCCGATGAATACGCGCAGCAAGTTACGGAAGGCGACCGTTTTTTCATCTCATGGGAAAACTTCCGCGAAAGCGCTGGTGGCAAAACATTTTTGGAATTGTCCGAATCAGAGATGGCGTCTCCCTCTCCACTGCGGAGCGGGGGTGAGGTGGTGCTCGGGGAACAGGGGAAATCTGAATTTTCCGACCAGATCACCGACTCCCTCGAACTCGAAATTGCCAGTCTGGACGCCTATCGCCCACTGGCCGAGCGGCCCTTGGAACCGCAGATCGCCGAGGTCCAACGCCGCGAATTTTTCGCCCAGCTTCATCGCTGGGTGCGGCAGGATTACGCCGTCCACGTTTTTTGCAACAACGACGGCGAGCAGCAACGTTTTTCGGAGATATGGAATGAACTCGTAGGACAGACGTCCCGCCTGTCTCCATCTGAAGAGAATCAACCAAACAAAAACAGAGACGGGAAGGATGCCTGTCCTGCGATTCACATCGGTTCGCTCGCCCGCGGTTTCATTTCCGACTCCGCCAAACTCGTCGTTGTCACCGACGCCGAAATTTTTGGCCGCTACAAAATCCAGCGCCCCCGACGATTAAAATCCCCTCACGCCCTCGCCACGCGCTCGGCCCTCGACATCGATTTCACCGAATTGGAAGAGGGCGACCTCGTCGTCCATCTTCAGCACGGCATCGGAAAATATTTGGGATTAAAACATCTCCCGTCCGCCGCTGGCTCAAAACTCGAAACTCAAAACTCGAAAGCCGAAACCGAATGCCTCGTCCTCGAATACGCGCCCTCCGACCCTGCACAAGCCGCGCCCAAACTTTACGTGCCCGTCACCGAAGCGCATCTCGTCAGCAAATATGTCGGCGCCGGAAAAATTCGCCCGCCGTTGAACACACTCGGCGGCACGCGTTGGCAGAAGGCCAAGGAACACGCCGAACGCGCCGTGCGCGACGTCGCGGCTGATTTACTCTCCATTCAGGCCGCGCGCGCATCGCAGGAAGGCCACGCCTTTAAGCAGGACACTCCCTGGCAGCGCGAATTCGAGGGCTCATTTATTTTCGAGGAAACGCCTGATCAACTGCGCGCCATCCAGGAAACCAAAACTGACATGGAGCGCCCCAAACCCATGGACCGCCTCATCTGCGGCGACGTGGGTTTCGGCAAAACAGAAGTCGCCATTCGCGCCGCGTTCAAGGCCGTGATGGATGGCCGCCAAGTTGCCGTGCTCGTGCCCACGACCGTTTTGGCCCAGCAACATTTCAACACCTTCCGCGAACGCATGGCGGATTATCCCGTGCGCATCGAATTGCTTTCACGCTTCCGGACCCGCCGCCAGCAGCAGCAGGCCATCAGCGACCTGGCCGCTGGCGCGGTGGATATCGTCGTCGGCACGCATCGCTTGATTCAAAGCGATGTGGTGTTCAAAGACCTTGGCCTCGTGGTGATCGATGAGGAGCAACGCTTCGGCGTCATGCACAAGGAAAAGTTCAAGATGCTCCGCAAGCTCGTGGATGTGCTCACGCTCAGCGCCACGCCGATTCCCCGCACGCTGTATCTCGCGCTCACCGGCGCGCGTGATATGAGCTCGATTCAAACTCCGCCGCACGATCGCTTGCCCGTCGAAACCATCGTGACGGAATACGACGAACGCGCCATTCGCGACGCCATCCTGCGCGAATTGCAACGCGGCGGTCAGGTTTTCTTCCTGCACAATCGCGTGATGACCATTCATACGATGGAACAAAAACTCCGCGCGCTCGTGCCGCAGGCGCGCATCGTGGTCGGCCACGGCCAAATGAACGCCGACGATTTGGAAGAGGTCATGACCAAATTCATCAATGGCGAGGCGGATGTTCTCCTCTCCACGACCATCATCGAAAGCGGTCTCGATATCCCGAACGCAAACACCATCATCATCGACCGCGCGGACCGCTTTGGCTTGAGTGACCTTTATCAATTGCGCGGTCGTGTGGGCCGTTACAAACACCAGGCCTACGCCTATTTGCTCCTCCCGCGCCACGCGCGCCTGCTCACGGATGTCCGCAAGCGTATCAGCGCCATCAAACAATATTCCACGCTCGGCAGCGGGTTTAAAATCGCCATGCGCGATTTGGAAATTCGCGGCGCTGGCAATTTGTTGGGCTCCGAACAAAGCGGCCACATCACTGCCGTCGGTTTCGAATTGTATTGCCAGTTGCTCAAGCAAAGTGTGGCCGCGCAAAAAGGCGAGCAGGTCAAACCGCGCGTTGAAGTACAGGTGCGCCTCGATTTTCTCGGCGACCAGGCGATGCTGCCCGAAAACTACGCCACCGAACCGCAGCATCGCATCGAAATTTATCGCAAGGTTGCGCAAGCCACCGAAAAACCCGCGCTGGAAATGTTGCAAAAGGAATTGCGCGATCGCTTCGGCCCGTTGCCGCCGCCCGTCGAACTCTTGTTGCTCCTCGCCGAATTAAAAATCCTCGCGGGCGAACGCGGCGTGACCGTGATGGAAGTGAAAGAGGACAAATTGATGCTCACCCGCCACGGCGATTTCATCACCCTAGGCGGCAAATTTCCGCGCCTCACAAAAAAAGATGCCAAAGGCCGATTGAAGGAAATCAAAAAACTCTTCCTCGCCTTATAAGCTTTTTTCTACAAAAAAGGCTGGTAATCAGCGTTTTAACAAACCAACCACTGGCATGAGCAGTGCTGTTACCGAGGCTGGCTGTAACCTTAAACAAACTATGAAAAGCATTATTGCAGGCATAATTCTTATCGGTATCGGGTTTGCAACGGGGGACTCAATATTCCTCGGTGACTTCGGCATCCTGAGCATCTTCTGGGATGGACTGGGCCTTTTCTGGATCGGCAAAGGCGTTTTCAATCTTTGGAGTCAAAGGCAGCCGCAGCAATGAGGAAGCGTTAACAACGCCGGGCCGCCAGTTTACTAATAATTTGGTTTCTTTTAGCAAGTTCCTTTTAGTCCCGAGAGGTTACTGCTTTAGCGACGCCACAAATTCAATCACGTCACGCAACTCCTGTTTGGAAAGCGTCTGCCAAATGCCCTCCGGCATCGGCGACGCCCCAATCCACCGCCGTTCAATCTCCGATTTCTGCACCACCACGGGCCCATCTTCCGGTGTGTTCAATACCAGATTGGTTTCGCTTTCGCTTTTCAAGGTGCCCGAAAGTCCGCGATTGTCCTTCAACAGAACCACGGTCGTTTGAAAATTCGTATCGATCACCGCATTGGGGAAGAGAATCGATTCCAAAATAAATTCCCGCGATTGCCGCGCCGCGATTCCGTCCAGCGCCGGACCGTTGTCGCCTCCCAGGCCTCCGGCCTTGTGACACTTGCCGCAATTCGCCGCCGGGCTCTCGAAGAAAATCTTTCGGCCGGCGTCGGCGTTTCCCCCGGCCAGCGTGTCTTGAAATTCCGCCATGCGCGCGGCTTTTTCGGGATCAATACCAGCCTTCGGCGGTGAGGAATTGCTTGGTGAAAGAGAATTCGTCGGCCGCGCTGGCTGTGCCGGTGCCGGGTTCGTGGGCGCAGATGGAACAGTCACCGATTGGGTAGGCGAGAGCGGTGTGGCGACCGGCCACGCCGTGGTGTCCCGTTGTTCGCGAATGCGCCGCACCAAAACCGCCATCCAAAAAACCGCCAGCACAATTCCCAGCACCACGCCCCCCAGCACATATCGCGGCCAGACATAACGCTGCGGAGGCTCCGGTTCATTTTGTTCCATACCGCCAACAGTATTTCCGATTTTGCACCCACAACACCATTCGAAAATCGAGCGGCTCAATTTCCTGACCGCGCTCCGCACTGAATCACGGAATACGCAACCCGAATCACGGTTCCCCAAAATCAAACATTGCAACCTCGCCGCAATTTAACGATTTAACTATTTAACAATTTAACGTATTTAACCGCCGCCCATGCACCTCGCCCATCTGCGCCTTCGCGATTTCCGCAATTACCCGCGGCTGGACGTTGATTTCGCGCCGGGATTTCACCTGCTGCTCGGTGATAACGCGCAGGGGAAAACGAACATCCTCGAAGCGATTTATCTCATGGCTACGCTGCGCTCGTTTCGCGGCGTAGGCGGCGCGCAAATGGTGCGACACGGTCAAAAAGGTTATTTCGTCGGCGGGAAAGTCATCGCCCAGGGCGAGCGCGAAATAAAAATGTATTGGTCGGCCACGGAACGCAGCCTGAGCCTCGATGGCCGGCCCGTGCGCAAGCTCACAGATTATCTGGGCGCGCTGCGGACCGTGGTTTTTTGCACCGAAGATTTGCAACTCGTCAAAGGCACCGCGCGTTCCCGCCGGCGGTTCCTCGATTTGCTCCTCTCGCAAACGCATCCGACTTATCTGCCGTTGCTCCAGCGTTACGCACAGGCGCTGCGCTCGCGCAACGCGCTCCTCAAACGTTCGAGCCTTGATGAAGCCGCGCTCGAAGGGTTCACGCGCGAACTCGTCAGCGCCGGCGACGAAATCATCCGCATGCGCCGCGAATTGATTCCGAAACTTTCCCCGCTTGCGCGCCTCGCGTATCGCCGCATCTCCAACGACGCCGAGGAATTGCGCATCGAATATCTGCCGAGCGTCAAAAAAGATTTTGCCGTCGAACTCGCACAATCCCGCCGTCGCGAAATGTCCTATCGCGCCACGCTCGTTGGCCCACATCGCGACGATTTGCAATTGTTGCAAAATGAAAAATCCGCCGCGCAATTCGGCAGCGAAGGCCAGAAACGCACGCTCGCCACGGCCTTGAAAATGGCCCAGGCCGAGTACCTCGCCGGCATTCACGGCACCCCGCCGATCCTCCTCATCGACGACATCATGGGCGAACTGGACGTGAAACGCCGCAGTGGTTTCCTGCCATTACTTGAGCGCGCGCACCAATCCCGCGGCCAGGTTTTTATGACTGCCACCGAAGAGAATTGGCCCAGTGAATTGAGCCGCGAATTACACAAATGGGAAGTGAAGGCCGGAGGGTTAAATAAGTTAAATGGTTAAATCAGTTAAATCAGGCCAAACGCCGTTTTACTTATCTAACCTATTTAACCCGTTTAACTGATTTAACTTATTTAACCGCTCCACTTGCCCCCCACCGCATTTTCCCGCTAGTTTGTAGCCATGCGAATTTTGTCAGGCATCCAGCCCAGCGGCGCTTTGCATCTCGGAAATTATTTTGGGATGATGCGGCCCGCCATTGAATTGCAGGAAAAAGGCGAGGCGTTTTATTTCATCGCCAACTATCATTCCATGACCTCGCTATTCAAGGCCGACGAACGCCGCGCCAACACGCTGGACGTCGCTCTGGACTTCCTCGCCTGCGGTCTCGACCCGAAAAAATCCGTTTTCTTCAGGCAATCCGACGTGCCGGAGGTTACCGAACTCGCGTGGATCCTGACGACCCTGACTCCCATGGGCATGCTGGAACGTGGCACCAGTTACAAAGATAAGATAGCCAGAGGGATTCCTCCCAACCACGGCATTTTCGCCTACCCAGTCCTGATGGCTGCGGACATTTTAATTTACGATTCAAATGTTGTTCCAGTCGGTCGTGATCAAAAACAGCATCTCGAAATGGCTCGCGACATCGCCGTTAAATTCAATGAGACCTACGGACAAACCTTCGTCATCCCCGAACCGCAAATCCGGGACGAAGTTGCCGTTGTCCCCGGTACCGATAGCCAAAAAATGAGCAAACGCTACGGCAACACCATCGAGATTTTCGGCGACGAAAAAGCGATCCGCAAAAAAATCATGGGCATCACCATGGACAGCCGCACGCCCGCGGAACCGAAACCGGATGCGGAAAAAAATCTCGCGATTCAATTGCTTAAACTTGTCGCGCCGGCGGATGTCGCAAAAGATTACGAGAATCGCCTCCGCGCCGGCGGCCTCGGCTACGGCGACCTGAAAAAAGCCCTGTTCGAGCATTACTGGAATTATTTTGCTGAAGCGCGAAAGAAACGCGCCGAACTCGCCGCCAATCTCGATCACGTGAACAAAATCCTGAGCGATGGTGCCGCCCGGGCGCAGGAGTTAGCTCGAAAAGTTTTGAATCGTGCGAAGAAAGCCAGCGGTCTGGATTAG
>DASZPR010000258.1:0-4714 GCA_035550235.1 Verrucomicrobiia bacterium
AGGCGAAATGCGGCAGCTTGCGGCGCGAGGTGACGCCTAAAAATCTCGACGCAAAAAATCGCATGATGGACGAGTCCAACATCGTATTCGCCACCGGCGGCAGCATGCAGCCGAGGCGTCCGATGCGGTCCACCGAACTGAACATGCGTTCGGCCCAGGTCAGGCCGCGATGTTGGATGCGCGCGTGCTGCAATTCCGCCTTGAGCAGGCTCATGTTCACATTGGACGGACATTCATTCGTGCACGCGCGGCACGAGAGGCAATTGCTCAATGCCGCTTCCAGTTCGGATGATTTCAGAGCGTCGCCATTTTCCAGGCCGCGCAATTCCAGCACCGCCCGGATGGTGTTCGCCCGCCCGCGTGTGGACATGATTTCCTCGCCGGTCGCGATGTAAGTCGGGCACATCGTCGGCGTTTGTTTCAGACACACACCGCAGCCGTTGCACTGCTCCAGATTTCCGAGGAACGATTCATCCCGCGCGCCGAATGCCAGCACCGGCTCGAAGGGCAGCGCCGTTTCCGTCCGAGCGCGCAAATCGGAATCCACCTCGAACCGCCCGTCGGCGATGATTTTTCCGGGGTTGAACAAGTGATGCGGATCGAATGAATCCTTGATCTGCGACATCAGGCTCATCACGTCCGGGCCAAGTTGATCGGGCAAAAATTCCGTGCGCGCGATGCCCACGCCATGCTCCGCCGCCAGTGATCCCTTGAATTGCTGCACCAGCGCCGACACTTCCGCCGCGATTTGCCGGAATTTCTTCACGTCGTCGCGCGAATGCAAATCGAGCAGCGGGCGCACGTGAAGCAACCCGGCGCCGGCGTGGCCGTAGAAAGACGCCTCCAATCCCACGCGCTGCATCACCGATTGCAACGCACTCACGTACGCCGGCAATTGATCGGGCCGCACCGCCGTGTCCTCAATGCCCGTGACCGGCTTCACCCTGCCTTTGCGGCTGGTCAGCAGGGAAAGCCCTGCTTTGCGCATCGCCCACACCAGGTCCGCGCCGGACTGCGTTTGCAGGATTTTTTTGCGATAACCGATTCGCCGCCGGCTCAATTCCAACAGGCGATCGTGTGCGCCGTCGAAAAATTCCACCGCCAGCACGGACTCGCACGGGAACCGGTCCAGTTCCATCAAATCGCGCGCCGCCTGAAAGGTCGGATGCCCCTTTGTTTGATCCAGCAGCACACGATCCATGTGCTCGATGGCGGCGGGTTTGAGATCGAGCAACTCCACCGTCGCCTGCATCGCCTCGGAAACAGATTTGAAGAACAACAGCCCAAGCCCCTTCTCGCGCGGCAACGGAACAATTTTAATGTCCGCCGAAATAACCGCGCCCAGCGTTCCCTCGCTGCCGCAGAAAAGATTGATGAGATTGCCGGGCTCCCGCAGACAACGATCCAACGCGTATCCCGGCCACCGTTTGACGAGGCCTGCGGGAAACTTCTCCTCGATCAACAATGAATTGAACTGCACCAGGTCGCCCACTAATTCCCGTTGCAGCGGAAGCGAATCACGGTCGTTGGAAAGTTTCGCGAATTTTCCCCCGGCCAGCACCACATCCAGCCCCACGATATGGTCCGCCGTGGTCCCATAAACCATCGCATGCGCGCCGCTGGAATTGTTCGCGACCATCCCGCCGACAGTTGCGCGCGAACTGGTAGCCACATCCGGCCCAAAACAAAACCCGTAGGGATACAAAAACCGATTAAGCTGATCGAGCACCACCCCGCTGCCGACATGTACCGTGCGGCTTTGCAAATCGATGTCGGAGATTTGCTTGTTGTAACGCGAGAAATCGATCACCAGCCCTTCGCCAATCGCGCCGCCGGCCAATCCCGTGCCCGCGCCGCGCGGAATGATCGGGATGCCCGCCTGGCTCGCGGCCTGGATGATGGCGCACGCCTGCTTCGTGCTCCGGGGAAAGGCGACCGCCAGCGGCTCCACCTGGTAAATCGACGCGTCGGTGGCGTACAATTGCCGGGTTAAATTGTCGAAGGCGACCTCGCAATTGACTGCCGCGAGCGCCGAGATTTGTTGAGCCGAAGCCATCGCGTCTTTAGCAAAGTACCGGTGGTGCGCCTGATTTACAATTCAGAACGCAATCCCGAAGCATTTTTCCGCGCGCCCTATTCCCCAGGGAGGATTTCACGGCGCATCCATCACGCCGGAAATATTGAAACTTGCGGTGAATTGCAGAACGGCCGTCTGGTCGCGCACCGTTCCATTTCCGTTTCCCTCGATCTTAATGTTATCTTTGATCTGCTGTGTCGCCAGATTTTCCGACGTCTTCCGGGTAAGCAAACACGTGATAAAGAAGCTTGTGTGCGTGCCGTCCTGAGTCGTCAAACCCGAATCATCATAGTGCACATCCACAATTTCTGTCACCGTTTCCGCGAGAGCACCGGAAACCGAATTTCCCGAACCTCCGGATGTCGAAGTGGAGGTCTGAGAATCCGCATGCACCCGCGCGCCGGGAATCGTTCCAAAGGTGAAGTTCGTCGATAAATTGAAAATGATATTCGTCCCCGTGCCGTCCACGATCCAGGGAATCAAAAAATCGCCGTGACGGCTCACGACCAGCTTTGCACCGGCGGGAAAATTCGTCGCAAACGAATTCTCCAGCATCGCAAACAAATCCACGGTTTGAATAACCGAACTGTTGACCGTGGATTTTGAAACCGTGGTCACGGTCGTGCCTTTTGCCGTGTTATTGGTTTTTGAAATTGCGATAACATCATCCAGCCCCTGGTGCATCGCAGTCAGCTTGACCGTCAACTTGCCACTATTATTGAGCGTCGGGAATACGGCTCCGAAGCTGTTCAAGACGACCGCCAGAAAGCAGGTCATTAAGGAAAGAGTTTTCATGGTGCAATTGGATTTATTGGCCCGACCGCGTTCTACCGGGTTTCCGCCCCAATATCAAGTCCATCGATGCCCCTCACAATTTTTTCAATGTCGATTTTCCTTCGGGTTCACTGACCGCCATTTTAGAATATAGGTGCATGAGCGTTTTACGGAGTGATGCGGTTCCGCTGAAATGGCCCATGGCGACGCTTTTCATTTTCGGCGCTATCGTTTGTTTTCACCTTTCGTATTGGCCAACGAATTTTGGACCGCTTCATCTCGCCATTGTCGGTTATGTCGTTTGCCTGACGCAACTTTCCCGCCTGGCAACCACCCGCCAGTCGTATTATGCCGGACTCATCACAGGGCTGCTTTGCATCGCGCCGCAACTCACCTGCTTCTGGAAAATCTTCGGCCCCGCAGCAATTGCCCTTTGGTATATCCTCGCGTTTTGGATTGCCACGTTCACCGCCATGACCAGTGCCGCGCTCCGGCGCTTTGGCCCGATTAAAACGGCGATTCTGGTTCCCTTCCTTTGGATGGGCTTCGAATATTTCCGCAGCGAATTATATTACCTGAAATTTTCATGGATGAATGTCGGCTACGCATTTTCAGGCGATTGGTTCGGGCTTCATTTCTTCGGGATGTATGGCATGGGATTTTTGGCCGCAACATGCGCCGCTCTATTTTTGGCGGGGCGAAAACTCGCCTACGCCGGAATCGGGTTCGCCATCCTGATGTTCGTTACCCTCTTGCCGCCGGACAAACCCTTTCGAACTGAGTCGAAACTCCACATCGCTGGCGTCCAAATGGAATTTCCGCCCGAAGCCGACATTCCCCGCGCGCTGGATGCCCTGCTCTCCGAACACCCCAACGCCGACATCCTCGTCCTCAGCGAATATACCCTCGACGGTCCGGTGCCAAATTCGCTCAAAGCCTGGTGCCGCGAGCACCAGCGTTATCTCGTCATCGGTGGCAAGGATCCCGCGCCGAACAATAATTTCTACGACAGCGCCTTCGTCGTCGGCACCAATGGCGAAATTGTTTTTCGCCAGGGCAAAAGCGTCCCGATTCAATTTTTCAAGGACGGCTTGCCCGCGCCCAAGCAGGAACTGTGGAATTCGCCCTGGGGCAAGATCGGCTTTTGCGTTTGCTACGACCTCAGCTACACGCGCGTGATTGATCGATTGGTTAAAATGGGCGCGCAAATGATCATCGTTCCGACCATGGACGTCGTGGATTGGGGCGAACGCCAGCATGAATTGCACGCGCTGGTCGCTCCGGTGCGCGCCACGGAATACGGAATCCCCATTTTCCGACTGGCGAGTTCGGGCATTTCCCAGGCGGTCGATTCGCACGGCGTCACCACTGCCACCGCGCCATTCGCCGGCGAAGGAAAGCAAATTTTCGCTACCTTCAATCCCGCCGCTCACGGCTCCCTCCCGCTGGACCGATATTTCGCGCCCTTTTCAGTTGCAATTACGGCGATTGTGTTGGTGATTCTTTGCATGCGAAAGCTGCGTCGGAAAATTTCTGGAAAAACCAACGTGGAATCGGTCGCCCAACCAACTGGCCAACCCGAAATCTCCGCCACGCCCTGAACTCGGAGTCACTTTATTCATGGCGGAACAACTTCAACTGCGCATCCACGGTGAGGCCTCGCTCCCCACGCTGATTTACCTTCCGGGACTGCACGGCGATTGGACGCTCATCCCCAGTTTCAAGCGCGCGCTCGGCAACCGCGCGCGATTCGTGGAAGTCACCTATCCGCGCACGCTCACGTGGTCGCTGGACGATTACGCCGTCAATCTGGAAGCTGCGCTAGCGGAACAAGGCCTTACGCGCGGCTGGATTCTGGCTGAA
>DASZPR010000259.1:0-3151 GCA_035550235.1 Verrucomicrobiia bacterium
TGGTTCCCCCGCTATAGGCATTCGGCCCATTCAAGGTCAACGTTCCCGCACCATCCTTCACGACGAACCCCGCCCCGGCGATGATTCCGGAGTAAGTCGTGCTGGAACCGAGAGCGCCGATGGAAAAATTCTGGCCGGACCCGGTGTTGAGGGTGCCGGTTCCGGAAAGCGAACCGAGCAAAAATAAGCCGCTCGCATTCGCGTTCATGGTGCCGCCATTGAAATTGTAAGCCGTCGTGGCACTGACAGCGTTGATCGAACTCAAGCGAAGCGATCCGCTGCCCTGCAAGGTGATGGTTCCCGTGTAAGCGGAATTATTTCCGCTCCACGTGTGAGTGGAGGAAGCGTTCACGGTGAGGGGACCGGCGCCGGACAGCCACCCACTCCAGGTGCGATTCCCGCCAATATTCTGTTCCGTTCCGCCAGACATCACGTTGACAGGATTGCCGTCGGCGACGTTGACATTGAATGTGCCGCCGTTCAGCGAAATCATAATGGCACTGCCGGCATTGACCTGGACGGTTCCGGCGTTCACTTGAATATTCGCACCCGAATCACTCGAGGTCACGCCGAGGCTCAACGTGCCGGCGCCCGCTTTTATCACGGTGTTGCTCGCGCTGGTGAACGGACCATTCACCGTGAGCGTCCGGCCATTCGTCACGTTCCAGATTTGTTGCGCCGCCAGGGCAATCGCGTTGTTGAAAGTCACGCTCTGGTTCGCTCTACCCATATCGATGCCACCGCTGCCCAATGTGAGCATGTTCCCGGCGGCAACACTCACCGGCCCGTTCAAATTGTTGGTGAACACCAGGCCGCCCACACTCACGTCGCCGTTCAAATGCAGCGCCGCTTCGTTGACCGCGGAAATGATGTTATTGAACAAGCCGATTTCGCTCAGGTCAGGTGTCACGCCGCTCCAATCAGCGGAAGCGTCCATGTTCGTCGTGTCGGATTTGATCATCTGGGGATTCGCTCTCGGCGTCCCGGCGGTTTGCGCAGAAATCGGGCTCGTGCCGTTTGTGCCGATCGCATATGCGACGTAATAATACGTCGTGCCATTCGCGAGACTTGAATCGAGATAACTGGTGTTCGTCGTGGAAAGGATCGTCGTGTAAGGGCCTCCATTTATGGTGGAGCGCAGCAGCACATAATTCGTCGCACCCGCCGAATCTCCCCAATCGATAAACACCTGTGAGTTTCCCGGAA
Source organism: Verrucomicrobiia bacterium (assembly GCA_035550235.1). Lineage (GTDB taxonomy): Bacteria > Verrucomicrobiota > Verrucomicrobiia > Limisphaerales > DASXHY01 > DASXHY01. The sequence continues at coordinate 1,207 of DASZPR010000259.1, forward strand.
TGGCGGTGATTGGCGCGGGCGGCGGCGGAGTCGTGGTGATGGCGATGGCGGGAGAATTCGTGCTGATGCCACCGAGGCTCGCAGCAGCAACGCGATAGTAATAGGTCGTGTTGTAATTCAAACCGCCGTCCACGAAGGAAGTCATCGGCTCCGGATCATCGACTGTCGTAAATGGCCCGCCAATTGAAGCCGCGCGTTGAACGACGTAGCCCGACGCATTCGGAACAATGGACCAGGAAACCGTCACTTGATTTGAAATCACGCTCGCCGTCAAACCGGTCGGGGTCGGCGGAATGGCCGAAGACGGCATGGCGTTCACAGCCGTTGAGGCAGCGCTCTGGCCATTGGCGTTCGCGGCGCTGACCGTGTAGGAATAAATCACGTTGTTTGCCAAAGCGGTGTCGGAGTAGTTCGTCCCGGTCACGTAGCTGTTGATGACCGAATACGGATTGATGCCGCCCGGCGTATAAGTAGTCACCGCGCCCACCGTCAGGACCGTTCGCTGAATGATATAACGGTCAGCACCCGCCGCAGCATTCCAGGTGAGATTGACGCAGTTGTTGGTGGCAGTTGCCGAAATATTTGCGGGTATTGGTGGAGTTGCCGGAATAGACGCGGACGGCCTGGCGCTGGCTTGAACGGAATTTGTGCTGACGCCGGAAGGGTTCGCCGAGCAAACGACATAATAATAGGTGGTGCCGTTTACAGCGTTGGTGTCAGTGAATGTAGCCGTGTCATCGACGCTGCCGCAAATGGGACCCACAATGTTGGTGGCAATCGCCACATAACCGCTGCCGGAAGTGATTGAACGCAAAACGTTGTAGCCGGTCGCACCCGGTGCCGCCGGCCAGAAAAGCGACACCACACCGTCGCCCGCGCTGGCAAACAAACTGGCTGGCGTCGGAGGGATGTAGCCCGCGAGTTCCAGCCGCACGTAGTCATACATTGTCATGTTCGAGAAATAGCCGCCCTTGCGCATGCTGATCTTCACTGTGTTCGCGCCCTGATGCAGCAGGCTGGAGGAAAAACTGATGCGGTAATCGCTAAAAATTCCATGCGAACCCATGCGGATCATTGCTTGATCTGCAGTGTCAGAATCGGAATACGAAGGGAAAAATCCAGAGCCGGCGATGTCCGTGTTGTTGATCTTCACCGTGACCGGCCCTGCATAAGAAGCGGCGATGCCGGAATAGATTGAAGCCGGCGCGCCATTGCTCGGGCTATTCGGCAGGTTGAAATTCACCGTCCACGTGACGGTGTTCAGATTTCCAGTGACGGGATCCAAAACGGTGCCCTGCGAATAATCCCAATCCTTCGCCCAGTGGCTTTGCCCGACGGTGTAATTGACGCCATTCGGAAAATCAGAATTAAAATTTTGCCAGGGCATCCAGTTGACCGCCCAATTTGTCGCGTTCCCCATGTCGCCGTGCCAATAGTCTTCACCGTGGCGGAATTCCGTGGTGTCGCGATCCGGAACGCCCATTTCCCAAACAGTGTTTCCCACGCGCGTGGGCGTCCAGGTGACATCGCCGAGACTGTTTGTGCTACCACCCGTCACGGCCACGGAAAATGGCGACGCGGGCGTATTGACCGTGATGGGCGTTACATCGCCGGAAAGCGGTTGCGATTGAAATTGGCCAATGGCGCCCGGCCCGAACGCGAAGAGAGTGTAATTGCCGCCAGCGATGACATTGGTGAAGGCGAAATTCCCATTGGCATCGGTCTTAATCCAATACTGATAGGTTTTTCCCCACAATTGGAAATCCGTGGGCGCCGGCGAAGTCGGCGTGGAAGGTTGCCGCTCAAGACCGACCCAGAGATTCGCGGCGGACGCATTCGGATTGCCGCTGTCCGCGATCACAATCCGCCCGGTCACGACCCCGCGACCGGCGGCTTGGACGTAATTCGTATTTGGGAACCAACCGTATGGCCAGGCACCCCGCTC
>DASZPR010000260.1:0-6318 GCA_035550235.1 Verrucomicrobiia bacterium
ATCCAGCGCTCCGTAAGGCGGTTTGAATTTCAACCCTGGTTGCAAAAAATCTTGTGTCACGGCGGTTGTAACTCCGTCTTTGGTCACGTTGTGAGTGACATGGCTGATGGCGTCGAAGAAATTCGTGAGGCTGAATCCGAAGTGTCCGAGCACCAGGATGCTCAACAGAATCGTTCCGCCCATCAACAAAACCGCTTTCACGATTTGCACCCAGGTGGTCGCGAGCATCCCGCCGAACACGACGTAAACAATCATCAAAATGCCCACGCCAATAACCGCCGTTTCATACGAGATGCCGGAACTCTTGAGCAAAAGCGCCACCAGCGCGCCGGCGCCAACCATCTGCGCAATCATGTAAAACGTGCTTACCGTCAGCGTGCTCAAGGCGGCCATCGCGCGCACGGGCCGCGCCTTCATGCGATAGGCGAGCACGTCCGCCATGGTGTATTTGCCGGCGTTGCGCAAAGGCTCGGCGACGATGAGCAGCACCGTCAGATAAGCGACCAGAAATCCCACCGAATACATGAACCCATCAAACCCCGAGAAGGCGATCATGCCCGCGATTCCCAAAAACGACGCCGCGCTCATGTAATCACCCGCGACCGCGAAACCATTTTGCCACGCCGTGATTTGCCGGCCCGCGGCGAAAAAGGCGTTCGCGCCCGAAGATCGTCGCGACGCCCAATAAGTGATAATGAGTGTAACTCCCACGAAGCCGACGAACATCAGCAGGGCGGTAGACATTTTATTTTAGTTTGAGTTTGGTGAGGACGGCAGCCGCCATTTTATCGAATCGTCCCGCAGCGCGCACATAGAGCGCGGCAACAATCCAGGCCATGAAAAATTGCGAGAGCGCAAACAGGTAGGCGACGTTCACCACGCCGATCACTTTTTTCTCCATCAACTCCGGCGCGTAACCGACCAGAACCGGGAGCGCGACATAATAGATGACAAAGAACACCGTGGCCGGAACGACGAACTTGAGCTTCGCCTTGATAAGATCGCGGAATTCCTCCGAGTTCGCGATTTTGTCCCAATCCGCCAGTTGTGCATCTTCGGCGGCAGTCAATTCATGCGCAGGTTTCGGTGAACTCTGTCCCAGTCGTGCAATATCGGTGGCGGCGCCCACGGTTGGAGTCAAATCGGCAGGCGATTTGGGCTGCGAGTCGGGAGACATGCGTGATTCATCTCACGAAGTGCGCGCGTCTGTCAAGAATGAGGGGGCGAATTATCGTTGAATAATTTTCCGTTAACAATCCTGGCGGTGGAGTTGCGGGCCGAAACTGTGCTTTTGTTCACGCTCGCGACAAATATCCCGTCGACGCCAGGACTATAGGAAAAATCGTGGTTCGTTCGAATTTGGCGGAGCAGGGGAACCTCATTTTCCAACCGCAGATCCAAAATCATTTGGTCGCGCCGATTGATGAGTTTTTCCAGGTAAAGCTGCGCCTCCGCGTTGTCGTAGCCCGAGGCGATCAGTGCTGCCCGAAGCTGATTTTCGGTTAGTTGCCCAATCAATCGTGCCATCCAGCGCGCGTCGTCAATCGTCATGTTTGCGAAGGCCGGTGTCGGCACCGTCGGCTTAAAGTGGACGATGCGAAACGGCGTGGTCATTCGCCCCGGCCCACGCACGATCTCCGGCGTAGTGAATGTCCAGGTAAAATCATTCGGATTTTCCCCGCGCGGCGAAAAGAACCCGGTTCCCGCACCCATACCGCCGCCCAGGTCGGAAAAGAAATGTTGCAACTGCACTTCGTCGGAATCCCGTACCAACCGTAGCTTGGTGTTGTCCGCTCGCGAATCAAACCAGCCGAGCCACGCCGCGAGCAATCCCGCGCCGCGCAATTCCCGGAGATTCTCGTGGCCTAGTTCGCCGAAATCCCACGAACCGATCGATTGCGTCGGCCCGTCGCGCGGTTGGACATTCGCCGGAGCCATCACGAGATAATCCAACTGCGCCTCCACATCGGCGCGGAAATTCGCCGGTGAATCCTCCGGGTGCGATAGGCTCGCGTTTGTTAACAGCATTTGTTTTAAGGCTGCGCCGGATATTTCATGGCCATCTTTGAACACCGCTTTGGTGATGAACGCAAAAGGGTCGTAATGCGTTTGTAATTGAATCGTCCCGACATGGATTCCCAACGGCGTAATCTTCATCGTCAGCGGTTTGCGCAAGTGGAACTCCCGCAACAGCCGCCGGTCATAGCGCACTTTCACCTGCGGCGCATAGTCCGTGGGATCCACGTGATAACCGAGCGCGTAAAAGATTCGCGCCGTGAAAGGCTCGGAATTTAAATCGCCGAATTTGATTTTGAAACGCTCGCCGTTGAGTTCCACGTCAAAGCCGCCGTGCGTGCCCGAACTGGTTTTCGGCGCGCTGTAATTCCACACGGATTCTTCTATGTGCGGAAAACGTTCGCGTCCGAAACCCGCATACAAATCCTCTTCAGAAATCATTTTAGGTCGCGTCCAGAAAGTGGAAGGCTGTGGGTCGCTGCGGCCATTGTCGCTGCCGTGAGTTGCTGGATTAACGAGATTTGCCGCCGGAGTTGTTCCTCGCGCAATTGTGCCGGAAAGATTTTTGAAAAAGAAAATCCAACTCGTGAATACGCCGAGCTTTTCCGGCACCAGTGGCCGGGCAGTGTTGCGGATCCCCGCCTGGATTTCCAAAATTTCCTTCACGCGCGCATCTCGCGCAGGAGCATCGTTCGCTTTCAAAGCCTCCTCCGCCAATTGCCCGATGGCTCGATATGCGCGCGCATCATGCTTGGCTTCGTCAGTGGAAAATCGCTTTCGCAACTCAGCCGCCGATAAATTCTTCAGGTCTTCAGTATTTCGTGCAGCTTTCTTTTCGGCCTTGGATTGTTTTTTGTCCGCGGCGGCAGCGCGCTCGCCCAACGCCGCGAGCTTGGCCAGGTTTGTGGTTGAATGTGGATCCAACGTTGCCAGTTGGTCGAACTGAGCCGGTAAATTTATTTTGGTGTCTGTCGCCGTCGCAAAAACGATTCCCAAAAAGAGAACGGCCACTATTGCGCCCCCCCGGCACAGTTTATTTTCCAAATGTTTCTTCACACGCTTCGTAAACGGCTCTGACCATGCGCCGCGCCTGGGACTGGGTGGTGCAGTAGGGCGGCAGCAAGACAATCACGTTCCCGACGGGACGCGTCAAGACACCCTTTCGTGACATCGCTTCACAGACCCGAATGCCCGCGCGCTCGCTCAAATCAAACGGTTCCTTCGTCCGCCAATTGCGAACCAGTTCAATTCCCATGACGAGGCCAACCTGCCGCATATCGCCAATGTTCGGCAATGCCCACAATGACGCCAATTCCTCTCGTAAGGTTTGCTCTAACATTTTTCGCGACCGGATGCATTCCTTGCCTTGCAAAATCTCCAGGCTCGCCAGGGCGGCGGAAGCGCCGAGTTGATTTCCCGTAAAACTGTGGCCGTGGAAAAATGTTTTGAATTCGTCGTAACGTCCCAGAAAGGCGTCAAAAACTTTTTGCGTCGTCAATGTAGCGGCCATGGGCAGATAACCGCCCGTCAGCCCTTTCGCCAGTGCCATGAAATCCGGCTGCACGCTTTCCCGATGACACGCGAAGTTGGAACCTGTGCGCCCAAAACCCGTCATCACTTCGTCCGCGATCAACTGCGCGCCGTGACCGCGAGCCACATCCGTCGCGCGACGCAGCCAGCCTTCCGGTTGCGCAATCATCCCAGCGGCGCCTTGCATCACGGGTTCGAAAACGAACGCCGCGTAGGGATTTTTTTTCTTCTTTTGCGAGACGAATTGTTTCTCGAGTTTGCCCAGGCATTCCCAATTACATTTCGCATACGTCCGCGCATCGGCCCGCTCGGGCTTGGCGCGATTGTGCGGGCAGCGATAACAATAAGGCGCCGGCGTCTTGTCCGATTTGAACAGCAGTCCACCATACGCCTTGTGAAACAAATCGATGTGCCCCAACGAAACCGCGCCAATCGTGTCTCCGTGGTACGCGCCGTCGAGCGACAGAAATTTCGGTTGCTTGCGCCCTGACCGCCGCGCCGAGGTGTAAGCGAGTTTCAACGCCACCTCCATCGCCGTGGAGCCGTCATCGGAAAAGAAGACCTTTCCGAGGTGGGGCAATAATGGGTGGGGCGAGACTCCGTCGAGCCCTAACTTCTTTCCCCTTGGATTCGCAATTTTAACCAACTGCTCTGCCAGCAAGCTCGCCGGTTCATTCGCAAAACCCAACGCGGACGAGTGCGATATCTTTTTCAACTGGCGGTTCATGGCTGCGTTGATCTTTGGATGACTGTGCCCATGCAGATTGGTCCAAATCGAAGAATTCGCGTCGAGATATTCGCGGCCTTTCACATCACGCAAAACAGCTCCTTTGCCCGACGTGACGACGATCGGCTCGCTCCTCAACCAATCACGCATCTGGGTGAAAGGATGCCAAACGAACTTATGATCCAGTTGAGCAAGTTTGTGCATTTTGGGCGTGTGGTTCACCAGGATAAAAGTTGGCTCAAGGTGTCGCAAAGTTTTGTGACGTCTTCGGGCGCGTGCGCGGCGGTAATGGTTACCCTCAGTCTGGCTTCGCCCCGCGCGACGGTGGGATAACGAATCGCCGGGACATAAATATTTTGCTTTCGCAAAGCGGCCGCCGCTTCTACGGCCTTCGCTTCGTCGCCGACTATTATGGGAATGATGGCGCTGGGAATAGAGTGCCTGGGCGAACCCAGGAATGAATCCATGAGGCCAACCCGTTTCCAAAGTAAATCGTTCCTTTTTTTTCCTGCTTCGGATTGAACGAAGCGAATTCCGGCAGTCGCCGCCGCGGCTGCCGCTGGAACGGGGGTGGTGGAAAAAATAAAACTGCGCGCGCGGTTCACGAGATAATCGATCAAAGTCTTCGATCCCGTAATGTATCCACCGCTCGCACCCAGCGCCTTTCCGAGCGTGCCCATCTGCACCTCGATCTCGCCACTCACACCCATTTCTTCCGCGAGTCCGCGACGATGTTTCCCGTAAAGCCCCGTCGCATGCGCCTCATCCACCATCAGCCACGCCCCGTATCTATTTTTCAACGCGACAATTTCTCGTAACGGCGCGCAATCCCCATCCATTGAAAAGACACTCTCTGTAACGATCAATACCCGCGACCGACTTTGGACATTAGACTTTGGACTTTGGACTTTTTCCGCCCACTTCAAAATCTTTTCAAGGTCATTCAAATCATTGTGCGCAAACACGCGCAACTTCGCTCCCGACAAGCGCGCGCCATCCACAATGCTCGCGTGAACCAGTTTATCGATCACCACCACATCGTCTTTTCCGACCAGCGCGCCGATGGTCCCGACCGCCGCGGCGTAACCGGTGGAAAAACTGAGTGCGGCTTCCGTGCCCTTGAAGGCTGCCAGCGCTTCCTCCAATTCATGATGCGGAGCGAGTGAGCCGCAGATGAGCCGGGAGGCGCCGGCACCCGCGCCATATTTTTCGACGGCTTTGATGGCGGCTTCGCGGAGTAAGGGCTCATTGGCCAGCCCAAGGTAATCGTTCGAGGAAAAATTGAGCAGCGGCTGGCCGTTGATTTCAATGCGCGGCGCTTGCGGTGAATCCACGCGGCGCAATTCACGATACAATCCCTGGTCGCGAATGGCGGCAAGGCGTTCGTTGAGCGTGGCGTCAAATTGATTCACACGATGAATTTACGAGTTACGACCTGCGATTTACGAGCCGAAATCTGAAGAGCGTCGTGCTTCACTCCCCACTACGACTGGGCACGATCGAGCACGACTGATGTTGATTATGAGGTGTTTATGATTGATGCCAAATGGTGCGACTGGCGGTTGCGACTGTTGATTCTTGATTGGCCTCCCTGACAGTTCCATTTCCATGCTCCCTCACGAACCTCCTTTCGGGGTTGTTTATAACACGCATGTCAAATCTCCCGGCTTTCAAGCGCAGAGCTGACGCATCTAATTTTGCAGAATTCCGACAGAAACATTTGAATCGATTTAGTTGAATGGGGCGGGTGTGGGCGAATCGGGAGAAAAGGCCAAAGATATGGGCACGGGGAATTAACAACGTGGAAGAGGAGATAGTCACTCTTTCAAGGCAGATCAAAAAACCAACTCCCCCATTTGAATCTGCCGCAAATGGGGGAGTTGAAATTTTATTCAGAAACAATTTAATGTCGAGGCAAAATCCCTGGGGCACGGGCAAATATTACAAATCACAGAATTTTAGATACGTCAGCCCTGCTTTCAAGCGGCGCGACTGCCTTCGCTGATGCGGCTTTCCGGCTCAATCACCCAACCGCCATCAATCAG
>DASZPR010000261.1:0-4150 GCA_035550235.1 Verrucomicrobiia bacterium
CGCCTTTCGTTTCGAAATCGACGCGTTGTTGGAACGTCGGGCAACGCTCGCCTTTCGCGTCCACCGCCTCGACGTCGATCAACAGGATATCCGAACCATCCGCACGCAAACCGCCATTTGAATTCGTGATGGGCGTCATGCGCAATGCCACCGCCGGTCCGGCCGTGCGCAAAGTATGCGTCGCGACCGATTTGCCATCCGCATAGGCCACGGCTTTGATTTCACCCGGTTCCCACGCGACATCCTTGAAAGTAAAGATGTAGGGTCCGTCGGGCGTTAGCTTGCCATAGCCCAGAGATTTTCCGTTCACGAACAACTCGACGCGTTCGCGATTGCTCGCCACGTACATCGTTTTCTTTGTTCCAGCGGGATACGTCCAATGCCCGATGATGTGCACCTGGGGATCGCGCGCGTCGAACATGGCGCTGCAAACATAATACGCTTCCTTGGGCAACCGCACGCCATCAACCTCGCCGCCCGCGCGGGCGACTTCCGCGGCGTCCCGTCCGCCGCTGGTGGTGTCGGAGAAAATCCAATTCGCGCCGCCGCAATGATCGGGCATCCCGACTTTTTTCAAATACTGCGCCATCTGGTTCACGGCGTATTGCTCCGAGGTCAGCACGTAATCCGAACGGTCTTTCGCCGCGGCATAACCGAAGGTCGGCGGGGAAAAATCATCCCAGATGCGGCGAGGCGATTCTTCGCGATCGTATTCGCCTTCGATGACCGGCAGGTTTTTTAATTCCCACCCGCCCTCGGTGCCGATGCACACATCCATAAATTTCCCGTCCACCTCGTCCGAGCGGCGATGCGAATAAGCGCGGCCGCCATGTGGATCATACTCATCCATGTAGGCGCGCAATTCGGCAGCGTGCTCGCGGGTGACTTTCTGGTTGCCACCTTCCCAGATCAAAATCGACGGATCGTTGCGGTAACAAATAATCATGTCGCGGAACGCGGATGCCCGCAACTTCCAGGCAGCGCGCACGGTGTCGGATTCACCGTCGACGCCCGGTTGCTCCACCATCAGGCCGAGTTGATCGCAAGCGGAGATCATTTCCGGCCCGGCGGCGCAATGTCCCCAGCGCACCCAATTGCCACCCGCTTCTTTCATGAGATTCAACGTGTAGAAATGCATCCAATCCGGCTGAGCCGCGCCAAGTCCCGCCCATTCGTCGGTCGGTTTCTGGCCCCAGCCATGGAGTTTTTCATGGTGGCCATTGATGAACATTCCTTTGTCGTTCGTCCATTTGACGGTGCGGATACCCAACGGCACTTCGCTGCTGTCCACGGTTTGCCCGTTCACTTCCAACGCGCAAACAACGCGATACAAATAAGGGTAGTCCGACTCCCACAACTCCGGCTTGGGCAAGACACCGGACAGGCTGAATTTCGCGCTCGCGCCGGTGTTCACATCCACTTCGTGGCGCATCGTGAGCACGGGCAGGTCATTCCGATCGATAACCTGCGCGACCAACTCCACTTTCTCGCCGGTGGGACGGCTGTTTTCAATCGGCACCTCAACGTTCACGCGCGCCGATTCCGGCGAGACTTCTGTCGCGTAAACGTACGGCCCGGCTGTTTGCAGGAAACTGTAAAGCGGCAGCGAAATGTGCAGTGGGTCCACGATGTACATCCGCACGTTGCGATAGATGCCGCCGTGCGCGGGATGCCAATGCGGATTGTTCCACGGAATCTGGTAGGCCTGAAGTTCCTCGATGGTATCGGGAATCGCCGAATTGAATTTCATCTGAATGGCGGCAAGATTCGAACTGGGGGTCGGATTGATATTGAGCGCATTGTTCGCGGGCGGTGCTTCAGACGGGGCTTCGCCGCGCCCAATGGGATCCTTCATGAACCGGTTATCGCACATCACCGCGAGGACGTTCGGCTTGCCGAATTGCAGATACGGCGTCAGGTCAAACCCGAACGGAATGAATCCCGTTTTGCTGGTGCCAAGGAGTTTGCCATTGAGGTACACCTCGGCCACCTGGCGCACCGCTTCGAATTCAATGTAAACTTTCTTCCCCTGATAAGAGCGCGGAACGGTAAACGTCTTGCGATACCAAGTGCGTCCGCCCCACTGGTTCTGTTCACCGTGATGTCCCCGAATCGACCAGTCATCAAACGTGTCGGTGTCGTTGTAAGTATGCGGCGCCGAAACGTTCGTCCAACTGCTGTCGTTAAAAGTCGGGGCCTGCGCGCCGGCAGGATCATCCTTGATGAACTTCCAATCGGGATTGAAGTTCAAGGTAACCCTCTGGCCGGCAGCAGAAAACGCGAGGCAAAACACCCCGGCCAATAATACACCGCTCGATGTCAGGCGGCGCGCAACATTCCAAAATTTCATTTAATTAGCTTCGTCCTCGCCTGGTCACTGTTTGGTTACCAAACGACATCGAAGCCAATACCGGAGGCACTTGCGTGCGTCAAGCACCGACCACCCTTTTTGGCCTAGAACAAAAGGCTTAGACCGTCAGGACGGGCTGAATTTCAGAAGTCCCCGCAGATAGGTCATCCAACGGTCAGCAACGGTTATTCTCTGGGTCATCTTCGCCGGTTTCGGTTCCGGAATTCTCTCGGTCACGCGTCCTCCACCGTTCAAATATGCCGTCAACAACCCGGCTACTGAACCGAACTCCATCGCCTGACGCACATGGGTGGCGATTTCAGTCGGCGACCAGGATTTCAACATAAAGTCCGAGGCGCCCTCGCGAAACGCCCGCTCCCGGCTCTCAGGCGCCGCGAACGTCGTGAGCATCAAGACGTGCACATCTTTTGCGGCCAGTTTAATCGGCTTGATGGCGTCCAGCCCATTGTACTCGCCCATCTCAATATCCAGCAAAATAACGTCTGGAGCCGTTTCACGAGCCAGCGCTTCGAGCGCCTCTTCCGGATTTGAGAACTGGCGCTCACACTCAAAGCCGCCTTCTCCGTCCAACAGAGCAGCCAGCAAAGAACGAAAATTTGTATTGTCGTCCACCAGCCACACTCGCGCAGTTCCGATATCACGTGCACCTACACTACATACCGCCGCCGCCGAAACATCCCTGTTACACCCTTCAATTTCAATTTCAGTATATCCATTCATAAATATTCCTTTCGAGAGAATAGAGGCATGCACCGTGCCATTTCGTTGACACGCGCGTCACGTTTCGCAAACGACTCAAAAAATCGGGCGAGAATGGCCGGGCAAACCGCTCTCTCAAATTTATGGCATTCGTATGATGAATGATTGGAAATGTTCTCTTTTGAACTGGATGGGATAATCGCCGCATCCAACTTGACCACCTGAATCATTTTGGCGGTAACATTTCCTTTTTCCCTGCGTCTTGAAATCGTCCGTTCAATTGAAATCAAAATGATATCGATATATATGAAGAAACTCTTAGTTGCAGTGATGGGTCTGTTGTGCGCGACGGCGCTGGTTGTGAGCGCGCAGGATGCGCCGGCGAAGCCAAAGAAAGCGAAACTGACTGCTGAACAACAGGCTTTGCAGAAAGATATGCTCGCCAAGTACGACGCCAACAAGGACGGCAAAATCGACAAGACCGAGCGCGCCGCGATCACCAAGGAAGACAAGGAAAAGATGATCAAGGCCGGATTGTTGAAAGCTCCAAAAAAAGCTGCCGCCGCCACTGGTTCCTCAACCAACGCTCCCGCCAATTAATCCAGCTTTAGTTGGAGGATTTGAGGAAAGACGGCAGACGAAATTCCATCAATAAAAAAACAAACGCTCCGCTGGAAACAGCGGAGCGTTTGTTGTTTAGAACCGAAAATTACTTCGCGCCCTGATCGATCCACGCGCGGATCAATCCCACTTGTTCGGGCGTCAACGGCTTCCACGGATGCTGCGGAGCAGCCGGCGCGGCGGGGGCATTGGTGCCGCCGTTCGCTGCGCCTGGACGCGGTGCCCGCGGCTTGGGCGGCATGGAAATTTTTCCATTAATCTCTGATACGGCAAACACCAGCGGGCTTTTTTCGCTCTGGCCGGGGACAACGACTTTTCCGTCCTTGGAGCCTTTCAAGGTCCCTTCCAGAGTGCCGAGTTGCAACTGGGCTTTGGGGCGTTGCTCGCCATGGCAGCGAACGCAGGAGTCTTCGAAGATCGGATGAATATCCTTCTCGAACGTCACACCTTCCTGCTTGG
>DASZPR010000262.1:0-2502 GCA_035550235.1 Verrucomicrobiia bacterium
CGGTTGCCTTCGTAAAACTTATCTTCCCATTGCACCACCATGCCGAGGTGTTGATTGTTGAGAATGATCGCTTTCGCCGCGATTTTTTCCACGTGGGCCGTCGCGAGTTCCTGGATGTTCATCAGGAAGGAACCATCACCATCGATGTCGATCACTTCCTTGTCCGGGCAGGCGACCTTCGCGCCGAGCGCGGCCGGGTAACCGTACCCCATGGAGCCGAGGCCACCGCTGGTGATGAGCTGGCGCGGGAATTTATATTTATACCACTGGCCGGCCCACATTTGGTGCTGGCCCACGCCGGTGGTGATAATCGCGTCGCCGTTCGTTAATTCATAAAGCGCCTCCACCACCATCTGCTGGAGGATAATTTCGTTTTCGTGGCCTTTGAGATGATCTCTCATGTGATCGCTGTTCGCGATCTCATGGGTGACGTCGTAAGCGAACGGCGCTTTCTTCTTCCACTCGTCGATTTGCGCGAGCCAGGCGTCGCGCTTCTTGTTGATCGGACGCTTGGCAAGCATTGCGTTGAGGCGGGTGAGCGCGTCTTTGATGTCGCCCACCACGGGCAAATGCACGCGGCGATTCTTGTTCAACTCAGACGAGTCAATGTCCAGGTGAACAATCGTGCCGCTCTTGCAGAATTCTTCGAACTTGCCCGTGACGCGATCGTCAAAACGCACGCCGAACGCGAGCAGCAAATCCGCGCCGTCTTTCATCTTTACCATCGGATCGTTGAAACTCTTGCGTTGCTCGAATTCACCATTCACCGCCCAGTTCGCGAACGCCGCGCCGTGCATGCCGAGCCAACGTAATGACAACGGATGCGTCTCCGGGAAACCGCCCACGCCCATGATGGTGGTTGTGACCGGAATGTTGGTGGCTTCGGCGAATTTCTTGAGCTCCGCCGCCGCGCCGCTGGTGATAATGCCGCCGCCGCAATACAAAACCGGGCGCTCGGCCTTCTCGATCAGGCCCATGATCTCGTTCAACGCGAGATCGTCCGCGCGCAAATCCGGCTGCGTGTAGCCGCGCAAACCTTTTTTCACCTGCTCGAGCGTGGGCCAGACCGGCTGCGTCTTGGCCTGCTGCACGTTTTTTGGCAAATCAATCACCACCGGGCCGGGGCGTCCGCTTTGCGCGATGTAAAACGCCTCTTTCACGATGCGCGGAATGTCGTTCACGTCCGTGACCAGATAACTGTGCTTTACGATCGGCAACGTGACGCCGATGATATCCGTCTCCTGAAAAGCGCCGCGGCCGATCATGTTTTGGTTCACCTGGCCGGTGATGGCGATGAGCGGGCAGGAATCCATGTAGGCATCCGCAATGGCCGTGACGAGATTAGTCGCGCCCGGACCGCTGGTGCCCATGCACACGCCCGCTTTGCCCGTCGCGCGGGCGTAACCTTCCGCCGCGAAACTGCCACCCTGCTCGTGGCGGGGGAGAATCGTACGAATCGGGGATTTCGTGAGCGACTGGTGAATCTCCATGCTCGCGCCGCCGGGATAAGCGAAAATGACTTCCACGCCTTCACGTTCGAGGGCTTCCACCAGGATATCGCGCCCAAACATGGCGGCGCCGACTTCGGCGCGGTTGGCGGGCGATTTGCCTTTCCCGGTTTTTTTCTTCGTGATTTCAGTTGTCTTACTCATGTGCTTTCAATCGCTGATTAATGGATCCATGGATTTGTGGATGAATGAGAAAACAACGCGCGAGCGTTTTCCTCATCAATCCATTTATCCAACAATCCAATCATCCGCTTTTCTGTTATGGCTGGTGTCGCGGGGCCAATAAAAAACCCACGACTGTTTCCAGCCGTGGGTTCTTGTCGAAATCTAACTTAACGACAAGCGCCAACGGCGTCGTTTCCTACGACGACGACTACCAGGGCAACTTGTCGAATGCTCTCTAACATTGCGAGGAATCTATCGGCAAAACGGGCGTTTGGTCAAGTGTGGATTCGCCAAAAACGCAACCTTATATTGGCTGAATGCGGTCTTTTATTGGCGAAATCAAAGGAAATTCGGCTTTTTAGGAATGTTGCTGGTGCGGCGGAACTTCCTGAATGCCAACAGCGCCACGCTACCCGCCGCAATCAGCATGATTCGCCTCGAGTCACTCCTGGGAGCCGCCACCGCAATGGGAACGGGCACCGGATTGACCGCTGTATCAGCGGTTTTCGGCTCAATTTCTTCAATCGGCTTGGTTTTCTCGATGTGGATGGCCTTACCCTGATCGAACGTGCCGGTCAATTCGAAGGAATTTGATTTGGGAGAAGCAAGTGATCCGGCCAGGATTTTAACGGAATTTGAGGAGTTGTCGCTCGGAATTAAACGGCCGGGATCGACCGTCCCCACGGGAGTTTGCCAGCCACTCCAGCCATTTTGCGAGATATCCCGGCCAACGAGGTCCTGATACGGCTTATTTATCGGTCTATTCGGGGCGACTGATAAATCCGCCTGTGCCACTTGCGGCAAAGTGGCTATACCCAAAAAAGTAATT
>DASZPR010000263.1:0-5922 GCA_035550235.1 Verrucomicrobiia bacterium
GGCGCAAGGCGGCAATGGCAGGGAGCGTGAGAATGAAATCTCCGATCGCGCCACCGCGAATAATGAGTATTTTTCCGCGAGCAGGTTGCACTACCAAAGCTGCGTCTTAATGGAACTTCGTCAAGCCGAGCACAGCCACAAAAAGACCGAAAGCGAGCCGGATGGCCGAGCCGATGCGCACGCGCTTTTCATTGGCCGTGGCCCAATTCAGCAGGTCGCGCAGGCGCCACGGCGAGAGCGTGAGCCAGATTCCGGCCACGACCAGCACGTAAGCCCAGGTTTGAATCACGAGCGTCCAATGTGTCTTTTCGAGCATGGGCCGGCCGGTATCCACCATTAATTTGGCGATCAGCAGAAACAACACCGCCAAGCCTCGGACCGCGATGAAATCCTGCACAAAAATGCAGGCGCCCACCCCAACCGCCGCAAATAACACGAACAGGGCGCTTTGGTAATTCGCAAAATCCGAAACCGATTCCTGGCTCAGGATCCACAGAAACCACGCGGTGCCAAGGAGCATCAAGGCGATGCCGATGGGGACATTGCGGGGGAATTTGCGCACGGAATCGGCAAATTCCTTGGGTTTGACCAGGCCGTAAATTTGCGGCAACCCCAGGCCCAGCCCGATCAAAATACTGAGAGTCGAAAGCTTCAATGTCATTTCAATGGAGCCGAAAGGATGGCGAATGAGGGCAAAAAGTAAATGCGAAAGGTTCGCCTGGCGAAATCCCGACGAAAATCTCACTTCGAATAAATTTTATATTTTACATTCAAATTGTATTGGTCGAAGCGATCGTATTCGCCAATGAGGGACCAGCGGTCGTTCAATTTATATTCGATGTCGTAAGTGGGCCGGCCGGTTTCAGTGATCTCTTCGCCGGAACGGAAAGTGAGCCGTTCCTCGCCACTGCCGCCGAGGCCAAAATCCGAAAGCAAATTTTTGCCGACGAACAATGCCAATCCCTGCGCGCGTTGTTGAGTGGTGGCGGCAGGGGCGCCAATGCCGCGCGGAACCTGCCCCGCGGTGAGCATCAGCACAATTTCTTCCGAACTCAGCCCGGGAATGGAGGAGAATTGCACCACAGGTTGATCAACCGGGCCGGTCGCTTCCATTTTCACATCATAACCGAATCGCCGCGATCCCGCCGTAACAAACAATTGCGGGCGATACGGGTCTTCGCTCGTCAGGGAAATGAAACCTTGTTTAACGTCCAGACTGCTGAACGGAAACGTGACCGCCGAGCCCGGATCAATTTTCACCTGGCCCAGGACAAGCGGATCCTTGAGTGTCCCTTGCAGCGATAACACAGTCGAAACTTTTCCATGAAACAAGGGCGTCTGCACGCGCAGAAAGCCGTCGCCGGTCACATTTACTTTCAATTTCCATTGCGCCCACGGCTCCGCCTCCACGCTGAAATAAGGCGGGCGCCGTCGCGCGGATGCGGTGCGCTCCGGCACCAATGCCTGCAAATCGGCCAGAAACAGACTGTCGCGCAATTTAACCGAGCCATAGACCACGGGGATTTGGGTGCCGGAATTCGTCGCCGTCAGATCGACGTTCGCACGCAGCAGCACCGAAGGATTGCGCGCCAGGGGGACATTGGTGCCGCTGACGTGCACTTGAAACAGCGGCAGGCCGTTCGTGCGCCAGATTTCCTCGTCCAGTTGCACGGTGCCATCCACATTCACTCGCTGGCCGCCGACTTCGCCGGAAGTATGCTCGAGGCGCAACGTGTGGCCGTCCAGTTGCGCGAGCACCTGGATATTGCGAATCGGCCCGATGCTTTCCAACGGGTGTGTGCGCGCGTTGGTTACGGACAGGGTGCCCCGCAGATTTCCGCCGCGCTCAAGCGAAATGTCCGCGCTCGCGCTACCTTCAGCGCTGAGAATTTGCGGCAGCAATGGCGTGAACGCCGCGAGTTGAGCCTGGTCGATCTGCAAATGCGCGGTCGCTTCGTGCCAGTCGGGCAGATGTTGTTTGTGCGGCAGGCCGGTCCAGAAACTTTCGCCCAACGGGATTTCCCCCTTGATGTCCACCGGCTGCTTTTCCACTTCAAAATGAAATTTTGAAACTCGGGCAGTCGCGCGATCCATCACCGCAAGCAAATCCACATTTTCGACCGAGGGCAGGGGACGTTCCAATCCGGAAAGCTCAATGCGCCGCACTTGCAAAGTCACCTGTCCCTGCGGCGCAGCCCAGGTGCCCTCCAGATTGGCGGTGAGGTTCGGTGAATCCAATCGCAGACCGGTGGCGGCGGCGATTTTTTTCCACAGGACCGATTTCGGATCCGTCAACACGTGCAATTTCAAGGGCGCGTTGTCATCGATTTGCAGTATGTCGCCTTTTTTCGCGGGATCGAATGAAACCGGCAGAGCGCCTTCCGCTCGGCAGACAATTTGCGTGGCGCTGAGAACGGAGAATTGCTCAATCGCGACACCGGCCTTTCCGCCGGTAATTTTGGCGACAGCAGTAAAAGGAAATTGCTCCCGCGTCTTGAGCGTCGCCTCCGAGTCGAGTTGAAAGGTGATCGGGCCGTTCGTCCAACCGCCCGTGAACGCAAGATGACTTAACAAAGCATCGGTGTCCGCCTGGTGAATGAAACCACTAAGCAGCCGCGCGTCTAATCCGTGGGCCTCACATTGAATCGCCCCGCGCTCTGGCCAATGCACATTGGCGGCGAGACTGAAATCGCGTCCCTCGCCAGTCAGGTGCAACGGATCGATCGTGATACTCCACACATGATTCGTGCCCGTATTGGTATTTTGCTCCAGTGCGACCTGAGCCGGTTGTTCCAGGCGCAAAGCGACGCCATTGCTATTGCTCAATTCCAGCGCGCTCAGAGCAACGTTTTTTCGTTTTGACCCGAAATCAGTCGCGCCGCGCAGCATGAGCGATGAAGATTCGGATTTAAGTGTGACCTCCGCGGATTTCGCGTTCAGCCCCTCGGCGTTCCACGAGACATCCACATTTACCGGATTGATATGAGGCGCGGTAAAATTTTTCACCTGCGCCTTCACGGAATTTGTAACCGAACTGAACGCGCCGTCGAACTTCGCCGAAATGGACGCGGTTTCAAACGAATAATCCGCCGGTAAAAATTGTCCCCCAAAAGCGCCGCTGGAATTTAACGTGCCGTCGTGAATCATCTTTTGCGCAAAATCATATTTGCCGGAAATATCAACGCGCGAAGAATCATCCATCACGATATGCGCGCGTTGCACATCCAGCACGGGCCAATTGAGTTCACCCTGCAAATCCAGATTGCTCGTCGTGACACTCGTGGTAGCGATGCCGGTACCGGACAGTGTGAAGGTCACGCGCGGAGCTTTTTCGTCGCGATAAAAAACAGCGCGTCCGTTGAGTTTTCCGTGTGCCACCATCCGATGCTGCCGGTCCAGATCGATCGCGACATTCAGGTCCGCGGGCGCGAAGAGAAAGGGCGGACGGAAACTCATGGCCACCGGCGCCGGCAGTTCCAGGTGCAAGGCGGGCGTGGAAATTCTCGCGACATCAATATGCGCGGTGTTCGTATCTCCCGACGCGCGGATTTCAATATCAACCGGCGGCAGATTAGTGCCGTCTTGAATCGCCTTGGCGGTCAGCTCCAACTCGAAATGATTCGTGCGCCAATCTGCGTGCAGTGCGCCGCGAAGGTCGGTGGCTTCCCATGAACGAAGCAGCGGGGCGTGCACGTCAAACGAATCGGCGCGCACGCCGGCCGTGTCGGGAATAAATCCCTGCGGCGGAAACGACGCGCTGATGTCGATGTGATTGGTCATCCAGTCAACTTTCCCGGCGATATCCAGATTGTTGGCGCCGTCGGTGATCAAGAATTCCGAGCGCAATTGATTTGCCTCGGAATCGACGCGCAACTTCCACGGTGCGGAGGGCGCAGTCGCTGCGGTAACCGTCACAGGTGGTTGATTCGAGAGCGCGACCGTGGCGGTGAGATTTCCATTCGTCCAAACCGCCTGAGGAATACCGATCGATTGATTTTGGATGAGCAAACTTCCATCGGCGAGTCTTGCGGCGGGAATCCAATCGCGAAGGCCGTTTGCCACCCCTTGAATCGTCCGAAAAACATGGTGCACCGAAGCCGTTGTGTTGGAGTGAGATGTCTGGCTGGGCACGGACGTATATTTCCAGGAGCGAACGTCCACAAATTGTTGGTCGCGCCTGTCAGTTAAATGGCGCCACAGCCATAAGCTAGGGATAATTCCCGTGACTTCCTGGGCTTGAAGGTGCGTGGCGCCGTTCGTGAACGTCAAATCCGAAAGCTGAAAACGTTGATAACCGACACGTTGATAACTGGCGTACGCGGCCCCATATCGTTTTGCGATTGGCCGCAGCACCCACGGAAACCAGAGCGGTAACGCGGCCACGAGCAGCGCCAGGAGCAAAACGACCGAGAGAAGAACCAGAAATATTTTTGATCTGCGCTTCCGTACAGCCATTGATTCATCTTCGCTCAGTCCAGCACCGGATGCACTGAGGAATTACCCCATTGGACACGAACCGCGTGGTTTTATTCAACGCGGCAGACGATTGACGTCCTTGTAATAAATATAACGCGCCGGTTCCGGGCCGGATGCAATGAACCACTGCGGGCAATACGGCGCGATCCAAATGGCGTCGCCCGCCGTAACCGGGTGCCAATCCGCATCGAGCCGATACACACCGCCGCCGGAAAGAAATATCATCCCGTGTTCCATCACGTGCGTCTCGACGAACGGCAAAGTGGCGCCGGGATCGTACGTGAAAATATTCACCGCCATGTCTGCATCGAGACTATCGGGAATCAATGTTTTGAGGCGCAAATGTTTGTCGCCCAGGAAAGCCGCTTCGTCGATGTTTTTTTCGTTTCCAGAAAATGACGCCGGCGGCTTGTGGCCGGCGAGCGGTTCGTAAGTCTTGCGAAACACCAGCAGGCGCGAATCCTTCCCCGCACCACGAACCTCGTATTTAGTGTTAGGCGGTAGGAATGCGAAACCGCCCTCGGTCAAAGACTCGCCGTTCACTTTCATTTTCCCGGCCATGACAAAAAGAAACCATTCGGTGTTCTCCGTGTCGCCAATGCCGACGCTCTTTGCGTCCATTTTAACGAGATACTGCGAAAGCCCTGCGCCGAGCGCCGCGGATATCAAAACGTGCGGCGTGCAATTCGTCCATCCAGGTAGCACGCTGGCGACGTGTCCGTCCGGCGTGATTAGCGCGTAATTGCGTTTCAGGACATTGCGAGTGAGACCGAGTTTCGGATTCATAACGGTTTAATTAACTGGCCGCGGCGCCGACTCACGATTTGGCCGCGTTGGAAAATAGTTTGCCCGCGCAGAATGGTCTGAACGACGCGCCCTGTCAACGTGCGGCCAACGTAGGGGCTTTGTTTGTGGCGATAAAACAAGTCCTCCGCGCGCACGGAACATTTCTCGCGAAAATCAATCAGCGCCAAATCGGCGTCGGCTCCGACCGCAATCCGGCCCTTGGTTTTCGGCAAACCAAAACGATCGGGAACGTTAAACGACGTCAGCCTCGCAATCAGCGCGAGTGCTTTCCCTGGGAGCGCCACGCCGTCCGCGAGGACCGTCTCGCCCGCCCGCCCACCCAAACGTTCAATCGCCTCCGGCGCACCAAGCAGTAAAGGCAGCAAATGTTGCACGCCCGAAATCCCGCCCCAAACCTTGAAAAAATTCGTGTTCTGCTTCATCTCTGGGGGCGAGGGCGAATGATCCGACCCGATGGTCGCGACGTCCCCGGCCACGACCCGCTCCCACAAAGCATCCCGCTCGCGCGCTGGACGCAGCGGCGGCGCGCATTTCGCTACCGCGCCCAATTTCAACGTATCGTTCTCCGTCAGCACCAAATAATGCGGGCAGGTTTCGCAGGAGACATCCGCCCCGCGCTTTTTTGCATCCGTGATCAAC
>DASZPR010000264.1:0-9289 GCA_035550235.1 Verrucomicrobiia bacterium
TATTGCCGAACCGGTTGCTGCGGGAAAGTTCGCGCCATCATGGGAATCCTTGAAGCAATATCAATGTCCGCGATGGTTTCGCGACGCCAAGTTCGGCATCTGGGCGCATTGGGGACCCCAATGCCAGCCGGAAGATGGCGATTGGTATGCGCGGGGAATGTATCAGTCCGGAAGCAGGCAGTATCAATTTCACACCAATCACTATGGCTCGCCAGCGGTGTTTGGATTCAAGGACGTCATCCACGAATGGAAGGCGGAAAATTGGGATCCAGACAAGCTTGTCGCCCTCTACAAACGGGCCGGCGCGCAGTATTTCTTCGCCTTGGCCAATCATCACGACAACTTCGACCTGTGGGATTCCAAGTATCAACCATGGAATTCCGTCGCCATGGGACCGAAAAAAGATTTGATCGGCGGCTGGGCCGCGGCCGCTCGCAAATACGGATTGCGATTTGGTGTGAGCGTTCACGCGGCGCACGCGTGGAGTTGGTATGAGCCGGCGCAGGATTTCGATGGCAAATTGACCAAGGCGGACGGGAAAGGTAAGTGGTGGGACGGATTTGATCCGCAGGATTTATACGCGCAAAATCATCAACCCAGTCCTAACTATCGCAATCCAGGTTCCATTCATGGCCGATGGAATTGGGGCAACGGCGTCAGCATTCCCGATCAGGCGTATTGCGATAAGTTTTACAATCGCACGGTAGATCTCATCAACAAATATCATCCCGACTTGATTTACTTCGACGACACGGCCCTTCCGTTGTGGCCGATCTCGGATGCAGGTTTGAAGATCGCCGCGCATTTTTACAATTCCAACAACCAGTGGCACGGCACAAATGATGACGGCGTGCTGTTTGGAAAAATTTTAACTCCGGAACAGCAAAAGTGCCTGGTGTGGGACATCGAGCGCGGCCAAGCCAATGAGATCGAGCCGTATCCATGGCAGACCGACACGTGCATCGGTGGATGGCACTATGATCGTCCGCTCTACGAACGTAACGGTTACAAAAGCACGAAGACAGTCATCCAGATGCTCGCGGACATCGTGAGCAAAAACGGAAATCTGCTTTTGAACATTCCTGTACGCGGCGACGGCACAATCGACGAAAAAGAACTAAAAGTCGTTGAAGGCATTGCCGACTGGATGGACGAGAACAAGGAATGCATTTTCGGCACGCGCCCGTGGAAAGTCTTCGGCGAGGGTCCCGCTTCCGTCGGCCCCAAGCTGACGGCGCAGGGATTCAACGAAGGCAAAGGCAAGCCGCTGACCTCGGAAGACATCCGGTTTACGCAGAAAGATTCAGTCTTATATGCGATTGTTTTGGGCGCCCCGACCAATGGCGTGCGCATAAAATCGCTCGGAAAATCCGCCGGGCTTTTGGATCGCAAAATCACAACCATCGAATTGCTCGGCAGCGGGGAACGGATTCAATGGGAGGAAGGACAGGATGCCCTGACTATTTCCCAGCCCAAAAACATTCCCAACAATTTTGCCATCGTGTTCAAGCTTGCCTTGAGCGGGGGTTGAACACCAACCAGTCATGCGAAATATTTTTGGCAAAGCGCTTTTCTTATTGTTGCTCCTGGACACCTCCCGGGCAGCGGTTGCGCAAACAAACTTACTGCACCTGTCAACCATTGCTGACGGCCCGTTCAAACCCGATTGGAATTCGTTGACGAACTACCAGTGCCCGGAATGGTTTCGCGACGCGAAGTTCGGCATCTGGGCGCATTGGGGGCCCCAATGCCAACCCGAGCACGGCGACTGGTATGCGCGCAACATGTACGTTCAAGGCAGCGCCCAATACAAATCACATCTTACCGAATACGGCCATCCCTCGACCAATGGCTTCAAGGACGTGATCCATGAATGGAAGGCGGAGCATTTCGATCCCGACACGCTGCTGAAATTCTACAAGGAGAACGGCGCCAAGTATTTCATGGCGCTGGCCAATCATCACGACAACCTTGATCTTTGGAATTCCAAATTTCAGCAATGGAACTCCGTCAATGTCGGGCCGCACAAGGATTTAATTGGAGGCTGGGCCGCGGCAGCGAGAAAGAACGGGTTGCGCTTTGCTGTAAGTGTCCATGCCGCCCGCGCCTGGACGTGGTACGAAGTGGCTCAAGGCGCGGACAAGGACGGGCCATTCGCGGGCGTGCCTTACGACGGCAAGCTGACCAAGGCCGATGGCCGGGGGTTTTGGTGGGACGGCCTCGATCCGCAGGAACTTTACGAACAGAATCACAAGCCCGGCAGAGCACTGTTCCATGATTTCGACGCCGCGCGCGGCACGAGCATGCCGGACGCAGCCTACATGGAAAAATTTTTCAAACGAACCAAGCAACTCTGGGATGATTATCACCCCGACCAGATTTACTTCGATGATGCCGTGCTGCCGTTCTATTCAATTGCGTCGGAGGGGCCGTTAAATCTGGCCGCGCATTTTTACAACTCACGTCTCGACAAGAATGGCCATACCGAAGCCGTGATGAACGGTAAAATGTTGAACGAGATGCAGCGCCGCACGATGGTCTATGACATCGAACGCGGCAAACCACAGGACATCCTGCCCCAGCCGTGGCAGACGGACACCTGCATCGGTTCGTGGCATTACGATGCGAACATTTTCAAAAATCACAGCTACAAAACCGCCGCGTCGGTCGTGCGCATGCTCGCGGACATCGTGAGCAAGAATGGCAACCTGATGTTGAGCGTACCGCTTCAGCGTGATGGCCAGCCGGACGCTGACGAAATGAAAATTGTCAGCGAAATCGGCTCCTGGCTGAAGGTCAACGGCGAGGCAATTTACGCGACGCGCCCGTGGAAAATTTACGGCGAAGGCCCGTCAACGGAATCGGCCGAGAAAGGACGTTTCGACGGCCAGGCCGATGTCTCGAAGAAGCCATTTACATCAGAAGACATCCGCTTCACACAATCGAAAGATGGTAAGACTGTTTACGTCATCGTGCTGGCGCTTCCGAAAGACGGAAACATAACGGTCAAATCTCTCGGCGCAGGTTCGGAAAAATGGCCCGGTAATATCAGCAGCGTGCGGTTGCTCGGCGGCGGGAAACTGAAGTTTGTTCGCGACGCAGGCGGCTTGCACGTCTCTTTGTCGGAAAAGTTTGAAGGCCAGATCGCTTTCGCGCTGAAGATTGACGCGTGATGTATGCATAGATATTCATGAAAGTAGGTATTCTCTTATTTGTAACCCTCGCATCTTTTGTCGCGAACAGTCATTCGGCGGAAGTTGTCGTCAGGTCGCCCGACCGTAATGTGGTCATCACCGTAACCGACGATGGAGGGTTGAGTTACTCGGTTGTTTTTGAAGGCCGCACGGTTATTAACAAATCTCGTTTTGGAATCATTGCAGACGGCGCTGATCTGGGCAGGAACGCCACATTGGGGAAATTCTCTTCGCGCAAAATTCACGAAACGTATGCGATGTTCGGTGGACACTCACAGGCCGAGAATAATTTCCGGGAAACCACGATCTCGGTCCGAAGTTCCGTCGCCCAAACCTATGAATTGGATGTGCGCGCATACAACGATGGGGCGGCATTGCGCGCCCGGTTGGCCGCCAAATCGGGGCGAAAAATCGATGGCGAAGCAACCGAATGGAGAATCGCCGGCAATCCAATGGCATGGTATCAAACAAATTTCGCAGGGGGCTATGAAGGAATTTTTCAAAGCACCCGGTTGGACGACTTGCCGGAAGGGAAAAAGGTTCCACTGCCCATCACATTCTGTCTAGGCGACGGCGGATATGCTCTCGTAACGGAAGCGAATCTCCTGAACTACACCGACTCAGGTGTGCAAAATTCCACAAATCATTCCTTGCGGATCTGTTTTCATGCTGGAGCCGATACGGGTGGTTGGACGACTGGCGATGCCGTGATTCAACCGTGGCGTGTCACGCTGCTGGCGCGCGATCTCAATGCACTGGTAAATAGCGATTTGATCCGCAATCTCTGTCCCGCCGCGCCTCCGGAATTGGCCAAGGCGAAATGGATTCAACCTGGCCGTTGCTCGTGGCAATGGTGGTCAAGCGGCGCCCCGGTTTACTCCGAACAACATCAGTGGGTGGATTGGACGAAGGAACTTGGGTTCGAGTATTACCTTGTTGACGAAGGCTGGAAAGGATGGAGGGCCAATGGCAAGGACAATTGGGACTGTCTGCGCGAAGTTTGTGATTACGCAAAAACGCGCGGCGTGAAAGTCTGGCTCTGGGCCCACAGCAACGAACTTCCTAACGCTGCGCGGCGTACAAATTTCCTTGACCAGGTTGTGGCCGTCGGCGCAATCGGAGTGAAGATCGATTTTGAGCCGGAAGCCAATGTTCGCTGGGTCAATTGGTATGACGAAACCTTGCGCGACGCTGCGGCCAGAAAGTTGATGGTGGATTTTCACGGCGCCAACAAACCGGTTGGCCGCTATCGCACCTGGCCAAACGAAATGACCCGCGAAGCCATTCGCGGCCATGAGTGGCACATCCTTCGTTATCATCGTACGCTCCCGCCGGAGCACGACTGTATCTTGCCATTCACGCGCTATGTGATCGGCCCGGGAGATTACACGCCGACGGTTTTTAATTCAAAGGAACTGCGCGGCTATACTTGGTCGCGCGAGTTGGCGCAGGCGATCGTTTTCACTTCGCCATTCCTGTGCTATGCGGATCATCCGACGAATTATCTCAGCAATCCGGCATTGGATGTGATGAAAGCGATTCCTTCGGTTTGGGATGAAACGATCGTCCTCCCCGGTAGCGACATCGGGAAATGCGCCGCCTTCGCACGCCGCAGCGGGAAAACCTGGTTCATCGGCGTCATTAACGGCGCAGACGCCACGACACTGGAGTTGCCGCTGAATTTTCTCGGTCGCGGCAATTATCAGATGATTCAATTGGGTGATGGGCCAGATCGCGACGATGCCTGGCACCGCGACGAAAAATCGGCCAAACGTGGCGATTCTGTTCATCTTGCATTACGTCGCGCCGGTGGCTGTGTGATCCAATTGATTCCAATAAAATGAGACTGCACCAATGAGTATTTTTGGCGCAAGGTTTGTCCCGACCTCAAGGTCGAAGCCAGCTATGTGGATTCCCCTGCTCCTTGTCCATTTGGCAATTTCGATGAGCTGTGCGAGCCTATTGGCCGAGACCCCTTCCAGCACCACAAAACGATTTCCGCACCCCAAAGTCATTTGTTACGACGGCCACTGCCTGACGATCAATGGAAGGGATACTTTTATCCGCAGCGCCGCATTTCATTATTTCAGGACGCCGCGCGAGTTATGGCGCGATCGGTTTCGGAAGATCAAGGATGCCGGATTCAACACGGTCGAAACCTATGTGCCGTGGAACTGGCATGAAAGCGCAATGCCGGTGGGCTTGGATGATTTTTCTAAAGTTGACCTTTCTGAATTCAAGGCGTGGCTGGATATGGCGCAGAATGAATTTGGTTTTTACACCATCGTTCGGCCGGGACCGTTCATTTGCGCCGAGTGGGCGGGCGGTGGTTATCCGCGCTGGCTGGCAAAGTTTGCGCCGACCGCTGGCACGAATTTCTGGCTGCGCAGCCCGGACGATTCCGACATCGCCTGGAGCATTCATTGGTATGACGCCGTGTGCAAGTTGATCGCCCAGGAGCAGATTACCCGCAAGCCGCAAGGTGGCAAAGGCATCATCTTGATGCAGATTGAAAACGAATACGATCACTTCAAATGTGACGATAAGTCCAAAATGCTGCGCGCGTTGTTTGAAGCGGCGACTAATTGCGGTGTTGACATTCCGATGTTCACCTGTCTCACCCGCGAATGCCGTGAGAGCAGCGATCCGGTGCTTTCGCAGGTGTTCGATTGCGATAACTATTACGTCGGCCTCACAGCCGCGCCTAGTTGCTCGCAACGCATGGTGTCGCTGCGCGCCCAACAGCCGGACGCGCCGGGCTTCGTCCTGGAATTGCAGGGCGGTTGGTTTGCGCTAGTGGGGGACAAGTTAAGCGAAGAAAATTATTCCGACGCCCGCCATTACAACGCGATCAGCTTGATGTCGCTGCTTGGCGGTGCATCAGGGATGAACACCTACATGTTTGTTGGCGGCACGCATTTTGACGGCTGGCAGGCGCGCGGACAAACGACGACTTACGATTACAACGCGCCGATTCGCGAATGGGGCGCACGCGGAGAGAAATACGCGGTTGCCAAAAGCATCAATCAACTCATCCGCGAAAACGAAACGCAGTTGTTGCGCGCCACCGGCGGACCATGCGAACTTCAAGGCGCGCCGACAAATCTGTTCGGTGGCGTGCGCGTCAGTCCGGACGGCACCCGGTTTGTGTTTCTGGACAATACCGATCCGGAACATCCCGTATCCGGCAAAGTCACGGTTGTGCCGGGGAAAATTGTGAAGGCGCGCGCGCCGATCTACAACATTGACCAGGATGGCAAACGCGTTTTGATCGAAACCAGGGAAGCGGTTTCGCAAACCAACGCCATTTCGCCGTTTGAAGTGGATTATGACCTCGCTGCTCTCGGCGCGAAGGTGCTGGTCATTCCGCAGGGGAAAACACCGGCAGAAGGGATTTGGTATCCCAAGCCGCAGAAGCCTATCGCACGTCCGGCTGCACTGCCCGCGCCGATCCGCATCGCTACGGCGCTCAAACGCAACGACCCGTTAGACGGTTCGTGGCAACCGTTGAGCGTCGGCAAGTCGTTGCCAGAACTGGGAGTGAACGATCAGCGCTACGTGCTTTATCGTTGCGAGTTTTCCGCGACTGACCACGACACCACGAATCTTTCCAAGCTTTTAATCAATATGTTCACTCGCGATGTGGTTTCCGCGCAGGTCAATGGCCAAATAGCCAAGCGACTTTATCCAAGCGATGCCTACGCAGCAGCAGCGACCCGCGACACAAAAAAATCTTTCAAGCGTATCGGGCTGGATGAATTCGACAACCGATTTGATATTGTAAATTTATTGCACGCCGGGACCAATGAAATCGTCCTTCTCTACGAAAACATTGGCTTCGAGCACGGCTATTTTCCGATGGAAGAGTTGAGCGGGCTTCGCCAGGCGGGACTCTCTGACAGCGAGACAGCCATCGCGAAGCTTCTCAATTGGCAGGTCGCCACAAATCTGGGCGGCGTCACGGACGGCTGGCCGCAGCCCGGATTCGCCGCGCGCGACTGGAGTCGGGTCACGCTCGACACTAACACTCCGATTGCGCGCAAGGGCAACGACATCCAGCCCAAGGACCGTCAGGACGCGTTGCTGACTTGGTATCGCCTGGAATTTGAACTGCCCGAAAAATTCGCCAACCAATGGATTCCGTGGCGGCTGCTGATCAACGCCTCCGGCAACGGTTACATGTGGCTGAACGGCCAAAACATTGGACGACATTGGGAAAAGGGCCCGCAACGAGAATTCTTCCTGCCGGAATGCTGGTTGAACTTCGGCCATGGCCGGAGGAATGTCCTCGTGCTTGCGTTGCGCCAGACGGTTAACGGCGCGAAGCTGAAAGCCGCCGAGATTTCGCCCTATCCGGATTCCGCCGAGATTTCGCCATGAGACGCAATCTCTGGCTCCTGATTCAATTGACCATTTTGGGCTCAACTATTTCCGCGATTGCTGCGGAGCTAACGTTCACGTAGACCAGCCGGGTGCCAGTATCGCCCCGACGCTTTACGGCGCGTTCTTTGAGGACATCAATCGAGCGGGAGACGGCGGACTTTACGCCGAGTTGGTGCAGAACAGATCGTTTGAAGATAACAATGCCCTGGTCGCGTGGACCCCGTTCGTCTATTCCAATGCAGCGCAATCATCGGGCGAGTTCGCCTCCTTCGCATTGGATAAATCCTTGCCGCTCAATTCCAATAATCTGACCATTCTGAAGATCACCATTGTCAAACCCTGTTGCGGACGCGTTGGAATTTTTAGTCAGGGATTCAAAGGCATCGTCGCTAAAGACAAGTTTCCCGAAACCTCCGAAGAATGGCAACAAAAGTTCGCAGAAACGCAGCATCAGTCTGCCAACGGTCTCGCGGTTGTTGGGAAGAAGGAATACGACTTTAGCCTATACGCACGAGCGCAGGAATTTTCCGGCAAGCTGCTGGTCAGGCTGCCTTGTGCATCGGCGCCGGGGTTTGCTCTGCCTCCTGAGTGTAGGCGCGGCTTTGGTGTTCTCTACATTCAATTTGCGGGACCACCCCGAAAACGGTTTCAGAGGTGTGACACATAGGCTGGAATTCTTCGGCCTCTGTCCGGGTTGCCAAAGACGCAAATAGCCGGGACTTATTGAACCCCGGAATGCGACTCAGGGATAAACCTGCTGTCCAATCATCTTGAATTGGATTAATAGGAAATTGCTTATCCCGATTCATAGGAATTTGGGATGGGTTTGCCGCGCACCCATTTCAGCGGTTGATGCTGCACGATCCGTCCCACGGTCCAAAAGGTCCTGGCGCTCTTCAATTCCGAAACCATCGCCCGGCGCATTCTTTGAACGAATTCCGCTGCTGACAGTCGGCTAAATGGGTGACACAGTGTGTTCCTCCAAAATTCATGAAAACGAAAATGCGGTTTATCTCTCGGCAGCTGATGGTTTTGGCTTTGGCATGGGCAACGGCCTTGCCGGTTTGCATTCGCGCGGCGGATTTCACCGGCGCGGAGTGGAATTTTGTGGGTCTGCAGAAGACCTTGACTGCCGCCAGGGAAATTACCCTGGAAAAATATCCGAATTGCGATTCGGCCACGGTGGAAGCGCGCGGCGTGCGCGATTATCACGCCGATGGCACCGGGCTTTGCCAGGACGAAACCTTCACGAAAATCCTCACTGAAAAAGGCAAGCGTGAGAATCGCCAGCTTTCCTTCGGCTTCATGCTGCCGTATCAGACGGTCGAGGTGACCAAGCTGGAAGTGTTGAAACCGGACGGCACCGCGGTTCAGGTGGACATCGCGGCTAATTCCAAGGAATCCATTGATGACAGCCAGATGGCGATGAACATCTACGATCCGAATGTCCGCGTTTTGAGCGTGAGCATCCCGCAGTTGGAAATCGGCGATGTTGTCCATTCCGTCGTGCGCCAGGTCATCCACCGCTCAATCATGCCGAATGAGTACGACGAGGCGACCGTCTTCGAAGGCACGCGCTACATCCGTCACCAATCGTACGAAGTTCGCGCTCCGGCCCAGTTGCCGCTTCCGAGCATTGCGGTGCGCGACGAAGTGCCGGGCACCATTTCTTCGGTTGTCCAGACAAACGGCGACACGGTCGTTTACAGTTG
>DASZPR010000265.1:0-8326 GCA_035550235.1 Verrucomicrobiia bacterium
CCTGTCGTTATTCGGCAGCAAAGAGGAAACGGAGCCTTTGCTCGCGCAATACAAGGACCGCATGGAATTGTTCCCGAATTTCTTTTCGGATTTTGCCGGCTCCATCAATGCGCGTTTTGCGACCTTCACGGGATTGTATCCGGTGGAGGATTTTCGCGCCTTCACGGCCGAGCGCGTCCCGGTCAAAAGCATTTTCGAAGTCCTCCACGATCGCGGTTACGCCTGCTCAATGTTCTACTCGTCCTACTTCGATTACACGGACTTCCGCGGTCTTCTCCGGAATCGCGGCCTCGATGAAATGTACGATGCTGATACCATGCCGGGGAAGCGCGTTGACAAGGGCGTGGCGTGGGGACTCTTGGAGGAGGACACCGTAAATGCCATGCGGCGGCAGATTAAAACCTACGCGGCCGAAAACCGGAAATTTTTCATGACCTACGTTCCCGCCGCGCCGCACAATCCCTTCGACGGCACGCCGGAACAATTTCGAAAAATGAAAATGGGGAAATTCGGCGATCTCACGCCGTATTATATCAACGAACTGCTTTACATGGATTGGGCGATTACCTCCATCATCGAAGAACTCAAGGAATCCGGGCAACTCGAGAAAACACTCGTTATTATCACCGCCGATCACGGCGAGATGCTGGGCGAAGACGGCGGCCCCGTCGGTCACGGATGGGCCATCACTCCGGAACTGGCCAATGTCCCGTTGATCATCATGGACCCAGGCCACCCGGGATATCATGTCAATGATACCATCGGCTCGCAGGTTGATTTGCTGCCCACGATTTTGGATTTGCTCGGGATTCCGCTGCCGGCCGGTGAATTGTATCAGGGGGCGTCCCTTTATTCGCCGAATCTCAATACCAACCGCATCGTGTATCTCAACGCCTTTCGCCAATACGGCGAAGTTCAAGGCTCACGTTTCGTGCGCGGAGACCGGGAATCCGATGGCAAGGGCAGGGGACGTGATGTGTATCAAATCACTGACGAAGGCTCGCACACCGTCTTTGCGCCGGAAGACGCTTCCGCCACCAATGCGCCCGACATTTCCGCCTTCGATAAATTCCAAAAAAACCTGCTCCGCAACTACTCCGCCTATTGCCGCATGTTTCACCCTGCGGAATCTCCCCGGTAGCCTCCTCCGGGTAACACGCACTCACATTCCGTAAAAAAACGTGTGTCATTGACGTGCTGACTTGCTATCATATCACCTTGTGATAAGTAGAGTTGTGGATAGCTCGCTGCCACTGAACCATGGATGCGGGCGTCACACCCTGTATCTGTAACATTCGTATGAAAATTCAGTTCTCACGCAAAGCGGCTTTCACGCTCGTTGAAATCATGATTGTGGTTGCGATTATCGGCCTCCTCGCCGGCATCGCCATTCCCAATTTTATTAAAGCTCGCGAAACCGCGCGCAAAAATGCCTGCATCAATAATCTCCGTTTGATTGACTCCGCCATCCAGCAATGGGCCTTGGAAAGTAACAAAAACGGAACCGACAATGTCGTCCTGGATTCCCTCTCGCCTTACCTCAACCGCAGCGGGGGACAAATCAACGGCACCGGCACCGGCGCGGTGAAATGCCCTTCCGGCGGAACCTACAGCGTTTCCACGGTCGACACCAAGCCCACGTGCAGCAAAAGCGCCGACGGCCACTCCATTTAGTCTTTGGCCATTTCGGAAAGCCGAATTGGGAGGGCGAGAAAGCCCTCCGCCACCTTTATCTCCGGGTTGATACTTCGAGCCGCGCGATTCATATCGCGCGGTTTTTTGTCTAAATTCCAGATGCCGTGCCTCACCGTTTTTTGCCCCTACCAGACAGTTTCGTCCGTTTAGTATTCCCGCCCGCCATAAAATGGGACACACCTGTCCACAAATGTCCTCGGGGGTCGTACAAACCTTCGAAATTTCATCATTCCACAGCAACTTATATCGAAGCGAGGTGTTGTAATTTTATACTGAAAGGCTGGCATCGCGATTGCTAAATGCCATGCGCGGTAGTGATGAGCAATAGTGTGAACGAAAACGCAGTTATATAAACCCGCTTGTCACAGTGTTCACGCCGCGGAACGAAAGGTAACAAGTTAGTATGAAAATTCAGACCTCACGCAAGTCGGGCTTCACGCTCGTTGAAATCATGATCGTGGTCGCCATCATCGGCCTCCTGGCCGCCATCGCGATCCCGAACTTCATCAAAGCTCGTGAAACCGCTCGCAAAAATACTTGCATCAACAACCTGCGCTTGATCGACGGTGCGATTCAGCAATGGGCGTTGGAAGCCAGCAAGAACAGCAGCGACACAGTCGACCTCACTGCGTTGAAGAGCTACCTCGGCCGCAGCCAGACTGCGGGCACGATCAACTCCACCACTGGTGTTCATTGCCCCTCGGGCGGCACTTACGCTGCCACGACCGTGAATCAGAAGCCGACTTGCGACTTCGGCAACGGTCACGCTCTGCCGTAATCGTCTGGTTTCAAACTTCAAACCCGAAGTCGCAAGACTTCGGGTTTTTTCTTTTTAAACGCCGCCGCAGTTTATCGGTCTTAACTTTTAAATTCCTAACCGCCGCCTGATGGGTACATCGGTTGCGAATGACGTGGTTTGACATAAACAGTCTGGTTGCGTATTGATTCGACACAAATGAACGCCGTTCTCAGAACAGAAAATTTGCGGGTGGAGTACAAATCCCGCGAACTGAAACAGCAAACGAAAGTGGCGTTGAAGGGTCTCAACCTCACCGTCCAGCAGGGCGAAGTCTTCGGTTATCTCGGGCCCAACGGCGCCGGCAAGACCACCACCATGAACGTCCTGCTCGGTTACGTGAACGCCACCGGCGGCGCGGCGTATCTCTTCGACGTCAACACCCGCGAGCCCATCGCCCGCCAGCGCATCGGCTATCTTCCCGAGTTGACCTACTATTATAAATTTCTGACCGCCGAAGAACTGCTCCGTTTTTATGCGCGCATTTTTGAAATCCCGAAAGCCGAAACCGAGAAGCGCATCGATCAGCTCCTGAAACTGGTGGAGCTGGATCACGCCCGCAAACGCCCCATTCGCACCTACTCGAAAGGCATGCAGCAACGCGCTGGTCTCGCCCAGGCCCTCATCAACAATCCCGACCTGCTGCTCCTCGACGAGCCCACGAGCGGCTTGGATCCGCTCGGCCGCATGAAAGTCCGCGAAATTATTCAGCGCCTTAAGAACGAGGGCAAAACCGTTTTCTTTTCCTCGCATGAACTCGGTGAAGTGGAAACCATCTGCGATCGCGTCGCCATCATGTGCGAAGGCGAATTGAAAGTGGAAGGCCGCGTCAGTGACCTCGTTCAGCAATACCAATGCAACCTCGAGCAAGTGTTCCTCAAGGTCGTCGGCTATCAACCAAAAACGACATGAACGCTATCAGCACACCCACCACCCCCGAAAGCGTTCATCCCTTAAAATTGGATGTTGGATGTTGGATGTCGAGCGTTGGATGTTTAGTCTTCAGCGTTCGACGTTCGATGTTCGATGTTCAGTGTTCCCCAATCGCCCGCCTATGAACAAAATCCTCGCAGTTTCCGGCGTGGTCATCCGCGAGATTTATCGGCGGAAGGATTTCTACGTCCTCTTCATCCTCACCGTTCTCATCACGGGCCTGATGTGGTTCATGAATTTTTTCCACGATGAGCAGATCATTCGTTTCATCAAGGAAATCTGCCTCGTATTGATTTGGATTTCCGGCCTTGTGATTGCCATCACCACCGCCGCCCGGCAAATTCCCGCCGAACGCGAAAGCCGAACCATCTTTCCCTTGCTGGCCAAGCCCATCGCCCGCTGGCAGGTCATCGTCGGCAAATTCCTCGGCTGCTGGCTGGCCACGGGCATCGCGTTACTCATCTTTTACATTTTCTTCGCGCTGGTCAGTGCCTCGCGGGAACACACGATATCCGCCGGCTATCTCGAGGCGTTTTGGCTCCACTGGCAAATGCTCGGCATTGTCATCGCGATGACGCTGCTGGGTTCCATCACCTTCACTGCGCCCTCGTCAAACATGACCATCATTTTCATCGTCACCCTCGGCATTCTCGTAATGGGTGGCTTTTTGCATTTGATTGCGGAACGCATGAGTGAGCCCTCGGCTTCATTGCTCACCGCAATCTATTTTACCATTCCGCATTTGGAACTTTTCAATATGAGCGAATTGATCATTCACGATTGGCCCAGCGCGCCGTGGATCGACGTCCTCCTGGTCACGTTGTATGGTTTTTCCTACACCGCATTTTTCCTCCTCGCGGCGTGCTTGGTATTTCGGCGGAAGGCATTAAATTGATTCCATGTGGCGCGGACGACTGATTTTAATCCTGCTGCTCGAGAGCTGTTTCAGCCTCGCGGCATGGCTGGAGCCACGCCACACCGAACGCCTCAACCACGGCGAACCGACCGGCAGCGTCCTCGGATCCCTCCTTGGCGATGGGCGAAAAATGGTCGCGGATTATTTTAACACCGAAGCGGATGTTTATTTTCACAGCGGTTATTATCCCTCGATGTTTGAGCAGGCCCGCAAGGAGGAGGAAAGCGAAGGCGCCGTCATGCATCCGGAGGAGGATCACGGCGGCCACGAGGAAAAAGGCTATTTGGGCGAGCCTCTGGATTGGATTGATCGCTTCAGCCGGCACTTTCGTCCGAATCGCCACACGCACTTGCCCGGTGAAAAAATACGCGAGATTCTTCCCTGGCTGAAGCTCTCGGCTGAACTGGATCCGCACAATGTCCAAACCTACATGGTCACGGATTATTGGCTGCGCAATCGGCTGGGCAAATCCGACGAAGCGCTGGATTTCGTTCGCGATGGACTGAAGAACAATCCCCATTCACCGGATCTGCTTTTTGCGCTTGGGCAAATTTTCCTGGAAGACCACAAGGATTATTTTCGCGCTAAAAATGTTCTGCTCGCCGCCAAGTTTTGGTGGCATAAGCGCGATGACTCCAAACCCGCCAAATCCCAGACCGGCGAAGACACCAAGGATTTCCTCCTGCTCGAGCGTATCCTGGGCAGTCTTGTCAAAGACGAGGAAGCCTCGGGAAATCTGACTCAAGCCTTGCAGTATCTCCAGGAACTGAAACTCAACGCCACCAACCCCGCCGGCGTGCAAAAAAGCATCGACAACCTGCAGGCCAAAATCAACGCCGCCGGGAAAACCAATCAACCGACCACCCATTAGTTCTGCAAAAGCGAACCGCCAAACACGCGAAATACGCCCACCACCCTGCGTGCGCAGATTTTAGATCTTAAATCGCAAATCCAGATTTTAGCGTATTTCGTGTGTTTCGCGGTTAAAATCCAAGTTTCTCGTGTCACCCTTTCCGCTTTGTTTTACCGCTCGCTTCTGCTTAATTCCCCGCATGAAATTACGGCAGGCCGCCATCAAGCGCGTCACCAAAGAAACCCGCATCAGCCTCAAGCTGAACATTGATGGACGCGGAAAATCGTCCATCAAGACGGGCATCCCGTTTTTCGACCACATGTTGACGCTGTTCGCCAAGCACGCCGTAATGGATTTGACCCTCCGTTGCGATGGCGACCTCGAAGTTGATGCCCACCACACCGTCGAGGATTGCGGCATCGCCCTCGGCCAGGCCTTTGTACAGGCGTTGGGCGACAAACGGGGCATCCGCCGTTACGGAAACGGTTTTCACCCCAAAAACCCCTTTACCGGCGAAGCCTACGTGCCCATGGACGAATGCCTCGCCCGTTGCGTGGTGGATTTCAGCGGACGCTCCTACCTCGTCTGGCGCGGCCTGAACGATTTTGCCTATCAAAAGCTCGGCAAGGCCCTGAAAAACCAGGATGCCTCCAGCCAATTTCGCTTTGGCCTCGCCCGCGAATTTTTCCAGGGATTCGCCAATGAAGCTCGTTGCAACCTGCATTTGGAACTGCTTTACGGGGACGAACCCCATCACATCGTGGAGGCCCTGTTCAAGGCCTTTGCCAAGGCCGTGGATGCCGCCTGCCAGCACGACCCGCGTATCGCCGGCCAACTGCCCAGCACCAAAGGAAAATTGTGAGCTTTGACGTTAATCCAGCGCAATTTGCCATTCATTTTGCGTCAAAAAATTGCTGGTTCATCGAATAACGGCAGTAAGTTGCGCGTCAAACCAATGGCTGAATTAGTCTATTCCTCGGCTGAAGATGCAGCGCTGGTTAAAGCCGCGCAAAAAGGCGATACGGACGCCTTTGAGGAACTGGTCGCGCGGCACCGGGACAAAATCTACGCCCGCGCCTTCAGCATGATGCGGAATGAAGATGAAGCCATTGATCTTTCTCAGGAAGCGTGGGTCAAAGGGTGGCAGCGGCTGGCGCAATTCCAGGGCGACTCCAGTTTCGCCACGTGGATCACCCGCATCGTCATCAATCTCTGCCTCGACGAATTGCGAAAGCAAAAACGCCGCCGCACCGAATCCATCGAAGAAATGGACGAGGAATCCGGCGGCGTGGAACGGCAGATGCCGGTGGTCACCGCCAACCCGACCGAGCGATTGGAGCGCGGCGAATTGCGGCAGAGGATTGACCAGGCGCTCGCCCAAATGTCCCACGAGCACCGGACCGTGATGGTCCTGCATGAATTTGAAGAAATGGAATATAAGGAAATCGCCAAAGCGATGGATTGTTCGATCGGCACCGTGATGTCGCGTTTGTTTTACGCGCGCCGAAAACTCGCATCGCTCTTGGCGGATTTGAAACAAAATGAATAAGTCCATAGTCCAAAATCCAAAGTCCAAAGTCGACCCGCGCGGTCGATCTACCAGGACTTGGGGCCTTGGACTTTGGACCGAGTTTTATGACCGATGAGCAACAACTGAAGCTGCAGGCTTTCTTCGACGGAGAGCTGCCGGAAAGCGACGCGCGCGAAATGGCTGCGTGGCTCGCGCAGGACACTGACGCCACGGCGCTCCTCACCGAGCTGAAGAACACGCGCAACGCATTGAAAGGTTCCGAGCCGGAATTGAAACTTCCGGAATCGCGCGAATTTTATTGGTCGAAAATCAAACGTGAAATTGAGCGCACCGCGCCTGCGCCCGCGCCGGTGCCGAGAGCCTCACTGTTCACCTGGGTGCGCCGGGCTTTGATGCCGTTGGGCGTCGTGGCCATGCTGGTCGTTGCCGGTTTCATTACCTTTCATCAATTTGCCGGCGGCCAGCGAACCGTTGCTGTCAATTCCATGCTCGCTGACGACGGCGCGTTCACCTATCGCGACGAAGCGCAAGGCATGACCGTCGTCTGGCTTTCCTATCCCGCAGAAAATAAGTTTGCGCAAAAGTCTTCGGGCGATACGCTTTCCCCTAAATGATGAGATCAGGACTGCTCCGCGCCTGTTTATTGTTCATGGTGGCCGCACTTTTTTTCCCGGCCGCATCGGCGCGCGCCCAGTCATCGGCGTACGGTCAGTCCCAGTCGGGCGCGGCGAACTTTGAAGCCCAGTTGATTTGGGGAACCAACGACAAACAATCCGACCCCAAACTCAAGTCCGCCGATCCCAAATTGGTGGAGAAGCTGCAGAAATCCCCGTTCAAATGGGATCACTATTTTGAAATGCACAAGGAGGCGATCAAACTCCGATTGAACGAGGAGAAAACGATCACCATGAGCCGCAACTGCGTCATCTCCGTCACGTATTTGAAGGATGAGCAGGTTAAATT
The DNA here is from genome assembly GCA_035550235.1 of Verrucomicrobiia bacterium. Taxonomy (GTDB): domain Bacteria; phylum Verrucomicrobiota; class Verrucomicrobiia; order Limisphaerales; family DASXHY01; genus DASXHY01. The sequence continues at coordinate 7,688 of DASZPR010000265.1, forward strand.
TCAATTGTTCGGCAAGGGCAAACTTGCCAACACCGTCACGCAAGCCCTGCCCAAGGGCCAATTGCTCGTCACCGGCGGCGACGCGGAAAACTCCACCGCCTGGTTCGTCGTGCTGAAACAGGTGGATTGAGCTGCCGGCGACGGTGAGTTCTCGACTCCCCGTTCGCCAAAGCGAATCTGCGGCGGAGACTTCATCCACGAGGCGCACTTCATGCGCCTTGAATCTCAAAAAGTTAATCTCTTTTTCGCCGAATTTTAATGTAGGGATTGTCTATTACTTTGAGCACCACTGCTTTCGAATGCTCGACGGTGAGAAAGGATCAAAGTTATGAAGAAGTCTTTGGAAATTCGCGTGTATGGAATCGACGGCGTGACTGAAACCTTCTTTCAAGACGACCCGGATTTGGTGAACCGCACGCTGGCGGAACTGCACCCCGATTCATTGTTCACCCGGGATCGCATCGCAGTGGCGGACGATTTTTTGCAAAAAACATATATGCCGCCGTTAATCGCGCGCATCGATCTCATCACGGATCAACTTTCTGTGTGGGATTTCCCCTTTTTATTGGGAGCGTTGGATGAATTGACGGAATCAGAGTTTGTGGAACAGGTCCGGATTTCACGGGAAGAGAAACACAA
>DASZPR010000266.1:0-4070 GCA_035550235.1 Verrucomicrobiia bacterium
TGCGCCATCGACCGCCTCGCGGCCAAAGGCGGCGGGACCGTGGTCATTCCCAATGGCGTGTTTTTAAGCGGCGCCCTCTTCTTGAAACCCGGCGTCAATCTGTATCTCGATGAGGGAGCAGTGATCAAGGGCTCGACTAACACGCAGGATTATCCCAAGATCAAGACGCGCGTCGAGGGGCATTTTGAAACGTGGCTGCCGGCGCTCATCAACGCGGACAAGTGCGATCGTCTGCGCATCGGCGGCGCAGGCACGCTGGATGGGAACGGCCGGCCGTTCTACCTGGCGTTTTGGGCGGCGCGCCGGGCAGACCCGCGGGTGACCAATCTGGCAGTCGAACGCCCGCGACTCATGTTCATCCAAAACTCCGAGGATGTGCAAATCAATGGCATCATTTTCAAGGATGCGGGCTTTTGGAACCTGCACCTTTACCGCTGCAAAAATACCACGGTGGAAAATGTGCGCTTTGAAGTGCCCGACGGCATCAAATGCCCCAGCACCGACGGTACGGATATTGATAGCAGCCAGAACATCACGATTCGCAACTGTAGCTTTCGGGTGGATGATGATTGCGTGTGTTTAAAAGGCTCCAAGGGACCCTTCGCTACGGATGACAAGGACAGTCCGCCGGTGGAACACATCCGGGTGGAGAATTGCACCTTCGAGCGCGGCGGCGGCGTGGTGACGCTGGGCAGCGAGGCGACGGTTGTGCGCGATGTGGTGGTGGAGAATTGCAAAGTTGTCGGCCCGGTCAACGTGGCCGTCCTGAAACTGCGCCCGGATACGGCCCAGGATTACGAGGACATTCATTATCGCAACATCACGCTTTCCGGCGCGGGCAGAGCGATCCTGAATATCGCGCCCTGGAGGCAATTCTTTGACCTGAAGGGTCAGCCGGCTCCGAAATCCATCGTTAAAAATGTGACGCTTTCAAACATCAAAGGGTCATTCGGCGGGTTCGGCCAAATCCAGGGCAACCCCGGCCAGACTGAAATCAGCGATTTCACGCTCGAAAACATCGACGTGCAATTGGACAACGACTATCTCGATACGAGCTGGGTAAAAAACCTCAGCGTTCACAACGTCACCGCCAATGGAAAGCCGATTTCGTCGCAAGCCACCAATCCATGAGGCGCTCGCTAAAATGCGCGATCACGCTGGCCGTATTATCCTTTCTGGCCGTTGAACCTCTCGCATCAGCGGCCACCAATCCACCCGCCGCCGGTCAGGTCATTCGACTTAACGGAGCAGACGGCGGCAAACGCTTCGAGGGCATCGGCGTGGTAAACGGCGGCGGCGCGACCTCGGTGTTGCTGAAAGATTATCCGGAGCCGCAGCGCAGCCAGATTTTCGACCTGGTATTCAGGCCGAAGTTCGGCGCTTCCGTCAGCGCACTATTGGTGGAAATTCCCGGCGACGGCAATTCGACGCAAGGCTCCATGCCGAGCCACATGCACACACGCAATGATCTCGATTATTCGCGCGGCTACATGTGGTGGATTTTGCAGGAGGCGAAAAAGCGCAATCCCAGCATCACGCTCGACGGCGCCGCCTGGAGTGCGCCTGCCTGGGTGGGCAACGGGAATTTCTGGTCGCAGGACGGAGCCGATTATTACGTGAAATGGCTTCAGGGATTGCGGGGCGTTTACGGGTTGGAGTTTGACGCGATCGGCTGCCGCAACGAAAAGGGCGTCAGCTACAGTTTTGCAGAAATGCTGCGGACAACCCTTGACACGAACGGTTTCGAAAAAGTCAAAATTCACGGTTTTGATAATTGGCCGAGCGACAAGCTCAACTTCGTGAAGGACATGGCCACCGATGAAAAGCTCCGTGATTCCATTGGCATCATCAGCGCCCATACGTTCAGCACGAAAGACCCAAGCAACCAGGGCGCGGCTTCGCCAGAGGTGCAGGAGCTGGCGGCCAAATGGAACAAACCCATTTGGAATACCGAGGAGCACGTTTATTTGAAGGGATTCGATTGCGCGATCAGCATCGTTCAGGCGTTCAACGATAATTTCATCCACAGCGGCGTGACCCGCGTCGTGAATTGGTACGACATCGCGGCGCTTTACCCGGTGGAGCCTTATTCGGAAGACCCGGCGATGCTGCTGGCGCACTGGTCGTGGAGCGGGCACTACGAAGTGCGGGAGGCCTTGTGGGGTTACGCGCACTACGGACAATTCACGGAAGTCGGGTGGCAATATCTCAAAAGCGGCTGCGGCGAATTATCCGGCGGCGGGAGTTTTGTCACGCTGAAGTCGCCTGCGAATGATTACAGCGTGATCATCGAAACCAAGGACGCCACAGCGCAGCAACAAGTTCAGTTCGAAATCAACGGCGGTCTTTCCACCAAGCCGCTCTGCGTCTGGCGAAGCAACGCCAAAGAACAATTCATACGGCAGGCGGATATCAAGCCGGCGAATGGCGCGTTTACGGTCACGTTGGAGCCGGGAGCCATCTACTCGCTTTCCACGACCACGGGCCAGCAGAAAGGTTCCTTCGACAACATCCCGGCGGCAAAGCCATTTCCTTTTCCTTACCTCGAAACGTTTGAGGAATATTCGACGCCGAAGGATTACGGTTATCTGCCGCGTTACACCGCGGATATCACCGAAGCCTTCGAGATCGTCGATCGCCCCGACCATCAAGGAAGATGCCTGCGCCAAGTCGTGCCGGAGCATCCAAATTCGTGGGCGCCGGAGTACATGCCGTACACCATCATCGGCGACAACCAGTGGCAGGACTACGAAGTCAGCGCGGATGTTTACTTGAATCCCGGCGATACCGCCGGTGTGATGGGCCGGGTGAACGACGTCGGCTACGGTTACGGCAGCATTCCCAAAGGTTATTTCCTGCAGCTTGGTAATGATGGGCAATGCCGTTTGGTCGTCATTCGCGGCAAGGTCGACAAAAAGAAACTGACGGGCGACGCCGAACAGCAAGCGCTGATTAAAGCTCAACGAGATGACAGTGAAGGCGGCGAAAAGGAACTCGGCGGCGTGCAACTCTCCAACATCAGTTCGAACCAATGGCACAATTTGAAACTTCGCTTCGATGGTTCCGCCATCACTGCGTCCATCGATGATAAGCCCGTGCTGAAAGCCAATGACTCGCTTTACTCTCACGGAATGGCCGGGCTCAGCGCGGGCAGTGGAAAAAAGAATCTCAGCACGCCTTACTTCGACAATGTTTTGATCAAAGGGCTCAATGACCCGACACCCAAACCGACGTCGGACATGCCGGGTCAGTCGCCAATATACAAATCCGCGAATGCGGCACATTAATATGATCGCCTCTCGCCAAAGCTCTCATGAAATCTCCGGCGGATTGTTTTTTCGCAATCTGCTGAAGGTCTTCGGCCTGGCACTGGTGACGCTCGCCACGGCAGCGAATGCTCCCGCTCAACCGGTGCGCCCGGCTCAATATCCGCGTCCGGAAGGTCTTCCTCCCGAGACTGCGAAACCCGACGTGAAGCCACCCACGCCCATTCTCGATGGTCATAACGCCGATCCGGCGATCCGCGTTTTCGGCGACACGTATTATATTTATCCCACTTCCGACAAAGACCAATGGCTCACCACCGACTTTTCCGTCTGGTCGTCAAAGAACCTCGTGGATTGGAAAAAAGAAGGCATGGTTCTCGATGTCACTCACGACCTTAGCTGGGCAAACATCAAAGCCTGGGCGCCGGACTGCATTCAACGCAACGGCACCTATTATTTCTATTTTTGCGCGAACGGCAAAATCGGCGTCGCCACGGCGAAGTCGCCGGTGGGACCGTTCAAGGATGCTCTCGATAAACCGCTTCTCGAGCGCCAGGGTAGAGACGACAAACGCATCACCTCGAACACCATCGATCCCTACCCTTTGATTGATGACGACGGCCAGGCTTATCTTTATTGGGGCAACAGTTCCGGTCGCGTGAACGTCGCGAAGCTCAAGCCCGACATGATCACCCTCGATGGCGACCCGAAGGATTTCATGATTCAAGGCCGGAGTTCGGGCGTCACAGTAAATTTCCGCGAAGGCATCGTCGTCTTCAAACGCAACAGCAAATACTATTTCAT
>DASZPR010000267.1:0-9656 GCA_035550235.1 Verrucomicrobiia bacterium
TCCCGTGAACATCGCAAGATTCTTCTTGGTCTGCAGCACCTCGTCATCCGAAGCCGTGAAATCATAAATTCCGGTGACACCGGAGGTGCCGCCAAAATCGATGTCGCCGTCAAACGGATCAGTTTTGTATTTGTTTTTCTCGGTTTGCTTTGCCGAGAGCAGCGGTTTGTTCGCATCCGCCATCGTCAAACTCAAAGTGACTGTCTGGCGTATGCGCGCCGAATTGCGAGTGCTCGCGCGATTTTCGAATTGCTGGGTCAACTCGCCGGTTCCCGTCAGGATGATTTCAACGGACGAAAGTTTTCCCAGCGTCGGGTCAAACTGCTGAAACGTGATCGGCAGGTCGGAAAAATCCTCCTGCTGCGGCACGGATACGGTAACAGAAATACTGGACAACGCAGCCTCCGCATGGATGCAAACTCCGCAAAAGATCAGGCTGAAAACCAACTTCAGACTGTTGCGCGCCCAAAAGCGAAAGCCGCGCCAAATTTGCTCCGGAACGTCCGCCCTGCCATATCTCGTATCACCACTAAACTTCATGTTTCAGTGTGGCATTATTTTCCGCGCGGCTGCTGCCTTTTTTCGGACATTGACTGTAGAAAAGAGACATTTTTTAGGCTCCAGTTCCTTGTTACGCCAGGTTGTTTATCATTTGTTTCTGGAATGTCACGTCTCCCGGGATTCGCAATGATATGATAGCGGGCTCATAGACTATGAAAAGCTTCTCGAAGAAACTCTTGATTTTTGTTGCGGTAATGGCGGTCGTGGCTGGCGCGGGATGGTTCGGCCGGAAGGCATACAAAAAAACCATGGAGCGCCGACTCGTTTCCCAGAGCCGGGAATACCTCGCCAAAAAGGATTTTCACAATGCCAGCCTCTCGCTGCAACGGGCGCTGGAAATGAACCCCGTCAGCGTGAGCGCAACCGAAGCGATGGCCGACCTGCTCGACAATGCGGACAGCCCGGCGGCTTTGAATTGGCGCATGCGCGCGGCCAAACTCGATCCGAAGAATTCGAGCAAACGCTTTCAATGGGCTGAAATGGCGATTAAGGCAAACGACCTGGCCTCGGCTGCGGAAGCATTGGATGGCGCGGACGCAGAAGCAAAAAACACTGCCGTTTATCATAAACTGAAAGGCGCTCTCGCCTGGAGCGAGCACAATGCCGCGACTGCGAATGAAGAATATTTGGCGGCGGCACGACTGGAACCGCAAAATCTCGCGATCCAAATAAATCTGGCCACCATCGGGCTCGCGTCCACCAACCCGGCCGTCGAGCAGGCGGCGCGCGCCTCGCTTCAGCAAATCGCCACCAACGCCAACATGCGCTTGAACGCCCTGCACAAGTTGCTCGCCGACGCCATCGTTCGCAAATCAGTGCGCGACGCGGTTTCTTATTCAGCGCAGATCGTCAAAGATCCCGGCTCCATTTTTAAGGACAAAATTGAATACCTCGAATTGCTTCGCCAGGACCGCACCCAGGATTACGGCCCGTGGCTTGCCTCGCTGGAAAAAGACGCGGGCACTTCATCGGATCACGCCTTTGAACTTGCACGCTGGAAAGTTGTGACCAGCGGCCCGACCAACGCGTTTCATTGGCTCGCCGGCCTCCCGCCACAGGTCCGGACCAATATGCCGGTTCCCCTCGTCATGACGGATTGCCAGTTGGCGATGAAAGATTGGGCCGGCATCCTCAAAGAAGTGGAAACCCAGGACTGGGGCGAAGCCGGCTTTTATCAACTGGCCCTGCAATCGCTGGCTGAGCGTTCACTCTCGCAAAACACCGCAGCCGATGCCTCCTGGCACAAAGCCTTCCGCGCGGCTGCACATAATTTAGATAAACTGTCGCACCTCGCGGAGGTGACCAAGGCGTGGGGTTGGCAACCGGAATGTTCGGAATTATTGACGGAAATTGTGGGTGAATTTCCCCAGGAAAACTGGGCCATAGATGAACTGGGCGCCCAACTGTATGCGCAGGGAAAAACCTCACAGATGGAAAGTCTCTATTTCCGAGCCTATTCGAAGGATCCCTCGAATCCATCGATCAAAAACAACCTGGCCAATCTTTACTTGTTGCGGAAAATTGAATTGGGCAAAGCCCACACCATGGCGAAAGAGGCGTATGACAGTTCCACCAACAATCCGTTTTTCATTTCCACCTACGCCTACTCCCTGCTCTTGCAGGACAAGAAAAACGAGGCTCTGAATGTCGTGAGCGGTCTCAAGGCGGAATATCTTAAGATTCCATCCGTCGCTCTCTACTACGGTGTCGTGCAGGCGGAGTCGGGCCGGAAAGAAGCCGCGCGTGAGGCGTTGAAGCGGGCGGAAGCCGGCAAATTGTTGCCGGAGGAAAAAGCCATCGCCCAACTCGCTGAGAGCCGGATGTAATCCGGTTTTTCCGGTTTTCCGGAACGCGGTCGGGCCAATGGAAACGGCGCGAACACTCGTCCGCGCCGTGAACTAGTAACGACCAACACCGACAAATCAATGACGAGCGTGAGTCCAATCACGATCGCCAATTGATTTGACCCTCAAATTCTTATTCGCCGCATCTCAATCTGACTCCATGTTTTAAGACATCCTGCTGCCGTTTTCAGACACCCACGAGGGGCGACAGTGTTCTCGATTTTTACCGATCGGCTGCGGCGGAAATCAGACAGATTGCGATTGTCCGTCCGCCGCCGTCGCAAATTCGTAACACGCTGAGCACAGTCTTTTTGATCCCCTGGGAGCGCCAGCGTCTCGTCGGCGAGTTGTGGCAGAGCCTTCGCCGGGGGTGACGCCAGCGTTCCTAGGGGTATTCGTCACATCATCGTCACGGGTGCGCCACGGAACCGTTGCAGTTCCTTTGATAAGATAGCGGAGATGCAATATTCACGGGCCGACATTCGCGGGACGAGTTGTCCCTTAAGGCGGCCATTGCCCACGGTTTACGCCGTGCGAGGGCTGTTTGTTCGCCGTCGTTGTCGCGGAGCCAACGAGCAAAAGCGAAAATTCGGCCTTCGGCATCCTCTTAGTTTGATTTGACCCGGAATATGAACCGCGGAGCCGCACGCAGGTTCCGTAATAAATTCGACCGATAGAAAATTATGATTGGCTTGATGATTCATCCATTGTTCGCCGAGAACGCTGCCACCTACGCCATTAAGAACGCGACGACTGAAGGCAAAGTAACGGTCGTCGTGCTGCTCTTGCTGTCACTGTTCAGTTGGACAGTCATTCTCACAAAATTGCGGCAGATTCTCATTGCCAGAAAAGCGACGAAGAAATTCATGGCTGCCTACGCCTCGACCCGTGACCCGCTCGACATCCTTAAAAAAGGAGAGAATTACGATGGCGCGCCAGCCTACCAACTTTACATTCGCGGCGCGGATGAATTGACGTATCAATTGAAAAACAATCCGGTTCAAGTCAAAGCGGTGGTGTTCAAGCCGGGCGGCGAACATACCAACACCGATATCCTGGCCAAATCCACCCAGACGAAAATGTCCCCGGCATCTTTTGAAGCGCTAAAAGTTGTCCTCGAGGAAGCGGCTGGTGAACAAGCGATGGAGTTGGAAAAAGGGATGATCATTCTCTCGACGGCGGTGGCGGGCGGGCCGTTCATCGGATTGCTCGGCACGGTCTGGGGCGTTATGTCGACGTTCGCGGGCATCGCGGAAAGCCATTCCGCCAGCCTGACCACCATGGCCCCCGGCGTGGCGGCGGCGTTGGTCGCGACGGTCACCGGCTTGCTGGTCGCCATTCCGGCGATGTTCGCCTACAACATGATGGTCACCACCATCCGCTTCATCACACAGGAATTGGACGGTTTCGCGAGCCGCTATGCCAACCAGATCGAACACGTTTACGTGGCACATCGTCCGCTGGCGGAGGAATTGCGCGAAGCCAATGAAGCATTGGCGGGACGCATCGTCGGCGCGATGAAAATGGGCGAGGAATCGGCTCAAATGGACGGACCATCCGGCCACGGCTTGAACCCCGCCCTGGCTTAAGCGATGAAAAAGTGTTCGCGTTCAGCGCACCATTCGCTGACGGAGTTGAACATCACTCCGCTGCTCGATTTGGCCTTCGTGCTTCTGGTGATTTTCATCATCACGACCGTTCCCCCCGTGAACGATCTTGATTTGAAATTGCCGGATGCCGCCAAACGCCTCAAGGACCCGCCGCATAAAGCCAACTACATTTCCATTGAGGCGGATGGCTCGATGTTTTTGAACAAAAAGAAAGTCACTGACGCGATGGACATGTTGCAAACACTCGTCGCTTTGCGAATGGATGATGCCGACCTGAACGTCATCATTCGCGGGGATGGAAGGACGAAATACCGCCAGATTCGCGAAGTGATCGACGTCTGCCAGCGGGCGAATGTGCCGAAAGTGGATTTGGCGACTGAACCTTTCAAATGAAATAGTCTGGTATGTTGCCGAGTACACCGCCGCGCAAACCAAAAAATTCGTCCCGCGTCAACCTGCTGATTTCGTTAATTTTTCACGGGTTGATCGTGCTGGTGGGATTTTATCTGGCCGCGCGGGGCGGTTTGCTCGGCAAGGAAATGAGAAAGATCGCGGTCTTTAAAGCTGAGGAGCCAAAGCCGGAAAAAAAACCGGAGCCCGAGAAGCCGAAGGTGGAACCGCCCAAAATCGAACCGCCCAAGCAAGTGGCCAAAGTCGAGGCGCCGAAGGTCGAGGAACCGCAGAATGTTCCGCCGCCCATCTCCGCTCCGCCAGTCGCCGCGCCGGCTGCGGCGGAAATACCATCCTTTACGTTCGAGGGCGGAGCCGCCGTCGAAACCGCTTCCGGCCCCGTCGACGTTTACAAGGGACTGTTGCAATACGCGTTTACCTCCAAATGGCAGAGGCCGGAGGATGAGGAGGACGCGAATTTTGTGGCGGAAGTGGACGTTTCAGTGGGCCGGGATGGCCGCATCAGCAATCCCCAATGGATCAAAAAATCCGGGGACAAACGCTGGGACGACTCCGTGCGTAACGCGTTGGCCCAGGTTTCTTATTTGGATCATGCGCCGCCGACCAATTTCCCCTCGCACGTGATCATTCGTTTCGACGTCGTCGAACAAACCGGTTCGATAATCCAATGACCTTGTGAAAAAGACTTCGCAATCACATCACGGCACGATGAACGAGTTGAACATCACTCCGCTCCTGGATCTGGTGTTCGTGCTGCTGGTTATTTTTATCATCACCACGCCGCAAATGATGAACAATCTGGAAATGACGCTGCCATCCGGCAAGCCGCCGCCGAAAAATGATCAGAAACCAAAGCCCAATCGCATCGTGGTTGACGCAAAAGGGCAGGTGACCTTGAATGATCAAACCGTCACCATGGCGGAACTGAAAAGCCAGCTCCAACAGATTAAGGAGACGACCCCTGACCCGATTGTCGTCGTGAAAGGCGCCGACGAAGTGGAATATCAAAACATGGTGAGCGTGTTCGATCTGCTCCAGCAACTGGACATCACCAAGGTTGGTTTGGCTACCGAAGCGCCGTAAAGGCCGGAGAGCATCACTCCGAATTACTTGGTTTTGGCCAGCGAACGCTTGTACTTCATCTGAAGAATGAACGCTGCTTCGAGAGGTTTTGTTTTGGCATGGACCAAATTAGCCTCGGCGACACTGCGATAAAGTTCGTCCGTCGGGAAATATTCCGTCAGCAACGTCCATGATGCCGCCAAAGATTTGCTCGGCGTCTTGCTGCCATCCTTACCATCGACGCGTGTGTGGAAAACTTTTTTTGTGGGATCATAAATGACGTAATAGAGCGTGTTCGCAAAATTCGTCATGGTTGCCGCGGGAACGCCCAGTTTGCCGTTCTCAAACGCCCGGCAGAGTCCCCAGACATCATAGCCGCCGTGCGGGACGTCTTCGCTTTTCCTCCCGGCGGAATAGCCCCAGTCATAAATAGCGTGGCCGTTTTTGTTCTCGGGATGCAAATCACTGAGGAACCAATTCATGTTCGCGCGAACAATTTCATAATATCTTTTCACGCGCGCCGGATCGTCGCCAAGAAGCTCGTGACATTCGGCCAGGCGCAGGAAACCGTCGCCGAGCATCGTCTGCTGGTTCCACGGAATAGGCGTGCCGCCCTTATTGAAGGTATACAGCGGCGTGTCAGGCCAGCGAAATTGATTCCCATTCGTGCTTACGAACCACGGCAGAATAAACGAGTCGATGGAGCGATCCATTTCACGCACGTAAGTCAGCGCCCGTTGCTTGTAAGTCTTGCCGTAACCACGCGCGTCACCGATGGCCACGTCGCGGCTCCAGAGCGAGGGCGTGCTTAGAATCAATTTCGCGCAATAACCAACGTGGGAAATCACGTCGCCATTTTCGCTGCCCGAATAGGAGGCGGTTGGTGTGTTGGTGGCAGAGTTGGGCCAGCACAACTCACGTTTGCCGGTCCAAATCATCCGCCCGTTGGTGGAATTATTCCGGCACGCGAGCGCGTCATCGGCAAATCGAATCATCTGGTCGAGAATTTCCGGGTCGCGACTGATTTCGTAAACCATTCCGAGCGCCTCAGTGTCTTTGCCGGCATTTCCGTACACCCAGGCGTTATGAGTATTGTGATCAGAGGTCGGCTGCGCCTTCATGAATTCCTTGAAGGCCTCAATCTCTTTTTTTGTCACCGGACCATCGATGCTTTCAATAAGCATCTCGGCTGCGTTCGATCTCAGCGCGAGAGTCGTGAATAGTATGGTAAAAATGAGGACGCGTAGGGGGTTCATATAGTGTCCTCAAATTAAGTCGCTTCGCCGGGCCGAAAAGTTACGTCCAAAAGCCGTTGAATTTTTAATTCGAATCTATCAGCCGATAACCAATTCCCGATTCGGTCAGCAAAATATCCGGCTGATTGGGATTGGCCTTCAGCTTTTCACGCAGGCGCGCGATGTAGACGCGAAGATAATGATTTTGATTTTCCGCGTTTGGGCCCCAGATTTCGCGAAGTAGAAAACGATGGGTCAACACCTTGCCCGCGTGGCGCACGAGCAGCCGGAGCAGATTGTATTCAGTCGCCGTGAGTGAAATTTCTTTTCCCTCAACCGTCACCCGGCGGTCGGCAAGATCCACCACCAAAGAACCGCTGCGGAAAATCGGATCCTCCGTTTGTTTTTCCGAATGCCGCAACGCGACCCGCAAGCGCGCGAGCAATTCCGCCGTCCCGAACGGTTTGGTCACGTAATCGTCGGCGCCGGCATCCAGCGCCGCGGCTTTTTCATTCTCGCGATCGCGCACGCTGAGGATAATCACCGGGATATGGCTCCATTCGCGCAGACGTTTCAGGACTTCCAGGCCGTCCATGTCCGGCAAACCGAGGTCGAGCAGAATCACATTCGCGCGGCATTGCGCGGCCTGCACCAGTCCGTCCGCACCGGTCGCGGCTTCAACGACGTCGTAACCGCTCGCCTCGAGCGTCACGCGCAGCAGGCGTCGGATTTGCGGCTCATCGTCGATGACGAGCGCGATGGTTTTCGGTTGGCCGGTTTTGCTCATGCGAGCGCTTCCAAAGATGGCGGAGATTCCGATTGCGGCAAGCGAATCGTGAACATCGCCCCGCCGCTTAATTTATTTTGCACCGAGATCGTGCCGCCTTGCGCCTCGACAAACCCTTTTACAATCGCCAGTCCGAGCCCGCTGCCGCCAGCCGGCGCGTTGGTGGCGCGGGTGAATTTTTCAAACACTCTCGGCAGCAATTCCGGCGGCAATCCCGGCCCGTCATCCACGACGCGCAGAATAAAATCCCGGCCCTCCGTGGCGGCGTGCACTGCCATGGGCGTTCCTGCCGGTGTATGCATGACGGCATTGAGCAACAGATTGGACAGCGCCTGTTGCATCAGCGTGAAATCGAATCGGGCGAGCGGAAGTTTTTCCGCGATCTCCACCGTGACGTTGCGGCCGGATAATTCGCGTTGCAACGAACGCACGGTCGTCTGCACCACATCGCCAATGTCGTGCCATTCCAGTTTGGCTTGCACATGGCCGGACTCGAGTCGGGTCACATCGAGCAGGTTGCCGACGAGACGATTCAAGCGTGCGGCGGCCTCCTGGATTTCGCCAACCATCGCGCGTTGCATCCCGCCATCGTGAGCATCGGCCAGCGCGTTGGTCGCGGTCGTAATGGCGGCGAGCGGCGTGCGCAATTCATGCGAAATGGAATTGAGCAACGCATTGCTCAGCCGTTCGGATTCAGCGACCAACTTGCTTTGCTCGGCATTGGCACGCAATGCAACCCGGTCGAGAACCAACGCCGCCTGCCGCGCATAGGCTTCCAGCAAATCCCGCTGAGACAGCGAGAGCATCTGGCCCGGCGGCTGCACGGACAAGACACCCAGCACCGCGCGTTCCGTGGCGAGCGGCAAATGCATCGCCTCGGCGCCCGGCAGATTATCGGTAAATTTTCCAGCAGTCTGCCGATGCCGGAACGCCCAGTCTGCCACGTTGATTTCCTTTTCGCTCAACGCCAGCGGACTGTCGGGATGGGGAGCGAGGCGATTTTGTATCGGGAGCAAAACGGCCGCCGGCGTTCGAAACGCACGGTTCAATTCCGCCGTGAGCTGCCACACCACCTCATCGCGCGTGCCGGCCTGGGCGAGTTCACGGCTCAATTGATACAGCGCGGTGGCGCGTTCCTCGCGGTGGCGCTCGGCAAGTTCCTGCGCCCGGATGCGGGAAACCAATTGGCCCAGCACAATGGATACCGCGAAATAGAGTCCAAACAGAATCGCGTCCTCGACGCTGCCAATCACGAATGTATGCCGCGGTGGCAGGAAGAAAAAATTCCAAATCAACGCGCTCAAAGCGCCCGCCAACAGCACTGGCCCGCGCCCCAGGAAAAGCGCGAGCAATACCACGGTCAACAGAAAAATAAGGCCCGGCACGCGCGGGGCGTGGAAGTTAGGATCGATGAGCAGGTTCAGCAACGCGATGATCCCGATGGCGGCCATCGCAATGCCATATTGTTTCCAGCCGGTCCTCGTCGGCAATTGCCAGCGCGGTGCGCTCGGACGAACGCCGGTTTTTTCCGCGCGCACGACGTGCAAATCGATATTGCCACTGTCGCGAGTAAGGCGGCGCAACAATCGTCCGGCGCGCAGCCACTCGAACCAATTCGCGGCGGAAGGTTTGCCGACCACGATCTGTGAAATGTTGTGTTCAAAGGCGACCCGCAACAAACCGCGCGCGAGATCCTCATCCGTAGTGGCGATGACCTCCGCGCCGAGCGTGCGCGCGAGCGCGAGATGTTTCTCCAGGCGCGCCTGTGATTCATCACTCAATGCGCGGGAACTTTCCACATGCACCGCGAGCCACGGGCATTTCAAACTGTCGGCCATGCGCCGGGTCCAGCGAATGAGCGGCTCCGACAAAGGGCTCGCACTGACCGCCACGAGCAGCCGATGTCCTGTTTTCCAGGGGCCGGGGTCGGTTTGTGTGCGATGAAATTCCTGCGTCTCTTCGCCGACATGGTCTGCCACGAGGCGCAAAGCCAGTTCGCGCAATGCAGTGAGGTTCGATTCGCGGAAGAAATTTTTCGCGGCGGCTGCGGCGCGTTCCGGCACGTAGACTTTTCCCTGCGCCAATCGCTGCAGTAATTCCGCTGGTGGCAAATCGATCAATTCCACCTCCGCCGTGTCGAGCACAC
>DASZPR010000268.1:0-5459 GCA_035550235.1 Verrucomicrobiia bacterium
CAGCGGGAGACGAAACCGGCCTGGGGAGATTTTAATTCGAGCACGACGGGCGCGGTGTGATCGCGGCGAAGTTTTTCGTTGAACGCTTTCAGGTCCGCGCCCTGCGCCGCGAGCATCTCATCCCATTTCGCGCGAGGCGCGCCGGAATCGAGGCATTTTTCGGCAACGTTTCGCGCGGTCTTGAGAGTTTTTTCTTTGCGTGTCTGCAGGAGCAAATGGGTGGCGCAAGCAATGACCAGTTCGCGCAGGTCAGAACGTAAGACAGGCATCCTGCCGGTCTCGTTATTTGTCTTTTTTCTTAAATTGGAGACAGGCTGGAAGCCTGTCCTACGGTCGAGGCATTGCACCGCTTCGACAATCTCCAGCCAATTGCCGGCGGAACCGCCGACGGGTGCGTTGATGTCCGTGAGCATCGCGCGAGTGTTCACGCCGCATTCGTTGCCGAGCGTGACCATGGCGCGAGCGAGTTTGCGCGCGTCCGCTTTGGTTTGCATGAACGCGGCGGCGCCGAATTTTACGTCGAGCACAAGGGCATCGAGATTTTCCGCGAGTTTTTTGGAAAGGATGGAGGAGACAATCAGCGGCATGCTCGGGACGCTGCCCGTCACATCGCGCAGGGAGTAAAGTTTTTTGTCCGCTGGAACCATGCGCTCGGTCTGGCCGCAGATGACGCACCCGACTTTTTGAACGATGTCCACGATTTGCTTCGTCGGCAGTACGGTTTTGAAGCCGGGAATGGAATCGAGCTTGTCGAGCGTGCCCCCGGTGATGCCGAGGCCGCGGCCGGAAATCATGGGCACGCGGAAGCCGAGGCAGGCGAGGAGGGGCGCGAGGGGGAGCGAAACTTTATCGCCGACGCCGCCAGTGGAATGCTTGTCCACGAGCAGGCGTTTGTCTTTGGGGAATGTGAGCATATCGCCCGAATCACGCATCGCGAGCGTGAGGGCGCGGGTTTCCGCGGTATTCAACCCGCGGAAATAAATGGCCATAAGCATGGCGGCCATTTGGTATTCGGGAATTTTGCCGGCGGTGAAATCGCGGATGAGAATCTCGATTGTTTCCGGCGAAAGAATTCCTCCATCGCGCTTCGATTCAATGGCAGAGAGAAAATTCATTGCAATTCCTGGTTCGCTTCGCGCGTGTAATAAATACCCGGACGCCATTCGAAGTTAAAGGGATATTGCCGATTTTGTGAAATGTGGGGGAGCGTGTCGTTGGTGGCGCCGATGTAAAAAACCCAATGAAAGAAACCGCCGCCCCAACTCAAGGTAAGGCCGGAAGTGCCGATTTCGATTTGCGGGGGCTCGGGATAAAGCGTTTGGATTTCGTGCGGAATGGAATTCGTGACGTCCTTGATGGTGGCGTTGGTGCGAATGCTTTCGAGCGCCCAGGTGCGCAGGGCTTCCGGATCGATGGTGTTGGTGGCTTTTTTGAAACCGGCGTCGGCGTTCGCGAGGGATTTTTTCACCTCGTCGGAGAATCGAGCGGAATGGCTATAGACGGCCATGCCAATGACGAGGGCGAGGATGACAACCGCGAGCGCGGCCATCCACAAAAGGGCGTTTGGCTTGGGGCGTGCCGCTGGTGCCGATTGCTTCATTGTCTTGGAGCGGACGTCACGATTGGAGGCTGTCGGACGCCGTTTTGCCAGGCTTTGATGAAGTCATCCACTGTCGCGCCGGCTGGAAATACCGTTTTCGGAATCGCAAACAGCGGACGCTTGCTCATGATGCCGTAAACTCCTGCTTTTCCCACTTCGATTTTGTCGATCATCCGCCAGCCGATTTTTGATTCCAAAGCAGCGCTCTTAAAATGGATGCCATCGGAATTCCAGGACATTGTTCTTGCGGAGCCCATCTTGTTATAGGCGTTCCGGGCCGTTGCACGCAGGGTCCATCGGACCGAAAGCAGGAAGAGGAAGCCGATTCCCAAACCAAACGCGAAGCCCATAACGCCGCCGATGATTCTCACGATTTGAGGGTGGTCGACCCCGTTGATTTTGATTGCTCCCGTAGTAACGGAGGCACCCATCCACGAAATCAGAATCGCCAGCAGGATGGGAAAATAAATCAGTTTGATGCCGCGCAAACGCAAAAGGATACTGAACTGATCAAGCGCGATTTTTTCCGCCTGTTCTGCTGAAACCTGATATTCGAATTTGGTTTCCACGACTTGCCCGGATTACTTCTTTGCAATAAACGGAGTCAGCTTGAGGCGGCGCTGGACGAAGCGGCAGCGGCGGCTTGCTGTTGATCACGGCGGATTTTTTCCGCGCCAAGCGTTGCATTTTGGGAAATGCCTTCGCCGGCAATCGTGATGAGGCCGAGGCCGTAGCCTTTCAGGGGATTGTGCCAGCGAATGCCGCCGCCTTGAGGATCGAGGCAGAAAATTTCTCCGCGGGTGGTGGCGAAGAGGTTGTTGCCGTCGAGGACGACGTTGACGAATTCTGCTCCTTTCAGCGAGGTGGACCAAACCGCCTGGCCGGTCGCTGAATCAATCGCTACCACCGAGCCTTTTACTCCGAGGTAGATTATTTTTGCCATAAATGAAAACTCGATAAGGGTCTGCGCGGAGCCTCGAGTTATGTTTGCGCTCGTTTGATTTTTTCGTCATTCGCCTCCACCGGGGGTGAATGACGAAAAAAGCAATGCTATGTCTGCATTGTTACCCAGGGTTGCGGCTGCTACGCCGCCTTACCCCGGGCGGTTATCTTCCGCCCCTACGGGGCTTCTGAAATACGACAACAGGTGACCCGCTTACGGAAACACGCAAAAAGCATGCTTGCCTGTAAGACTCCGGCAATACCGGTACCGAGTTAACCGACAAATTTCTTCGCGGAAATCGTCGCGTTGTGGCCGCCGAAACCGAAGGAGTTGTTTACGATGGCGTTCACCTTCATTTTGCGGGCGGTGTTCGGGACGTAATCCAAATCACATTCCGGGTCGGGCACTTCGTAATTGATTGTGGGCGGTACGGTGTCCGTTTCGATAGCCTTGATGCACACGATGGTTTCGACCGCGCCGGCGGCGCCGAGCATGTGGCCGGTGGCGCCTTTGGTGGAACTCACGGCCAGTTTGCGCGCGTAATCGCCGAAAACAGTTTTGATGGCCTGGGTTTCCGCGATGTCACCTTGCGGCGTGGAAGTGCCGTGGGCGTTGACGTAGGTGATATCCGTGAGGTTCAGGCCGCCGTTGCGCAGGGCCGCTTTCATGCAACGAGCCGCGCCTTCACCGCCGGGCGAGGGGGCCGTGAGATGGTGAGCGTCGGCGGTGTTGCCGTAGCCGGCGAGTTCCGCGTAAATCTTCGCACCGCGCGCTTTGGCGTGTTCCAATTCTTCGAGCACGACGACGCCGGAGCCTTCGCCCATGACGAAGCCGTCGCGTTCTTTATCAAACGGGCGCGAGGCTTTTTGGGGAGCATCGTTGCGGGTGCTCATGGCGCGCATGGCGCAGAATCCGCCGATGCCGATGGGGACGATGGTCGCTTCCGCGCCGCCGGCGAACATGACGTTCGCATCGCCCATCTTGATGGTGCGCCAGGCTTCGCCGATGGCGTGATTGGCCGTGGCGCAAGCAGAGCAGGTGGCGAAATTGGGACCACGCAAGTTCAGATACATCGAGACGAGGCCCGATGCCATGTTCGAGATGAGCATGGGAATCATGAACGGCGAGAGACGGCCAGGACCGCGATCGAACAACACTTTTAATTGCTCGCTGGTTGTTTGGAGTCCGCCGATGCCGGAGCCGATGAAGGCGCCGACGTGGTCGGGATTGGTCCTGGTGAGGTCGAGGCCGGAATCCTTGAGCGCCTGCCAGGCGGCGTAAACGCCAAATTGGGAATAGCGGTCCGTGCGCCGGATTTCCTTCGGCGAAGGAAACGCGGGGGTAGGATCGAAATCCTTGACCTGCGCGGCGATTTGCGTGTCGAACGGCGTGGGATCAAACGCGGTGATTTTGTCCACGCCGCATTTGCCGGCGATAAGGTTGTCCCAGAAAACATCCACGCTGTTTCCCAAGGGAGTGACCACACCGAGGCCGGT
The DNA here is from genome assembly GCA_035550235.1 of Verrucomicrobiia bacterium. Classification (GTDB taxonomy): domain Bacteria; phylum Verrucomicrobiota; class Verrucomicrobiia; order Limisphaerales; family DASXHY01; genus DASXHY01. Next base: position 4,040 of record DASZPR010000268.1, read on the forward strand.
GATGACGACTCTGCGCTCTGTCGAGTTGCTGGCCATAAAATCAAAAAGGCAGCTCAAGTCCCGAACGTTCGGGATTCAAGCTGCCCGAAATCATAAGCGATTACTTCGCCGCGAGATCTTCGATGTATTTGATAACGTCGCCGACGCTTTGCAGCTTTTCAGCCTGCTCGTCGGGGATTTCGTGGCCGAACTCTTCTTCCAAGGCCATCACCAACTCGACGGTATCAAGTGAATCGGCACCGAGGTCCTCAATGAACTTCGCATCAGGGGTGACCTGATCCGCGTTGACCCCCAGTTGCTCGACAATGATATCCTTAACTCTCTGTTCTATAGTTTTTTCAGCCATGATTTGCTCCGATTCTTTCGGTTCGTTTGCAGTGTGTCTATGCCACGATTCCAAAGGCGTCAAGTCTCGAATCAAAAATTTTTTCGACCACCCGCCGCCAATGTCGGGATTAATGGATTTATTGTTACATCACCATTCCGCCGTCCACCGTCAGCACCTGTCCGGTAACATAACGGGCGCCCGGGCTGGCGAGAAACAGCGCCGCATTGGCGATATCTTCCGGCTGGCCAAGACTGTTCAATGGGATTCGTTTTAGCAAGTCAGCTTTCAGTTCCGCGCTTAACGCCGCCGTCATGTCCGTCTCGATAAATCCCGGCGCCAGGGCATTCACCGTGATGCCGCGCGAGCCGAGTTCTTTGGCAACGGACTGCGTGAATCCGATCAAGCCGGCCTTGCTCGCCGCGTAATTCGCCTGTCCGGCGTTTCCGATCAAGCCGATGATCGAGGCCACGTTTATAATACGCCCGGAACGCTGTTTGACAAATGATCGCGTTAAGGCCTTGGTAAACAGGAAGGCGCCCTTCAAATTGGTGTTCAAAACCGAGTCCCAATCCGCATCGCTCATGCGCATCAGGAGGCCGTCGCGGGTGACGCCGGCGTTGTTGACGAGGATGTCCACCTTGCCGCAATCGGCCAGAATCTTTTCCGCGGCGGCGCTGACGGCGGCGGTATCGGAAACATCAACGGCGAGCGCCCAGGCTTTGCGGCCGAGTGCGCGGACTTCGCCGGCGACTTTCTCGGAATTTTCCGCCGTGCGCGACACGCAAACGACATCCGCCCCTTCGCCGGCAAATTTCAGGGCGATTGCGCGGCCGATTCCGCGGCCGGCGCCGGTAACCACTGCAATCTGGTTCTCAAGTTGTTTCATCGGGACAGAGCGTGTTGTGGATTGGGTGTTCCGTCAAGGATTTGCCACCGGCGCGGACAAATCAAAAACAACGGAAGTTCATTTCCGCGCGACCCAGCGGATGCTTTGGGCGATGAGTTTTTGAAAATTTGGATCGCTGTAACAGCTGTGGCCGAGGATGGTTCCGACGACGCGCGATTTTTTCTCAGTGCGGTGCCAGGCGAGCC
>DASZPR010000269.1:0-4327 GCA_035550235.1 Verrucomicrobiia bacterium
AACGATCGTCGCAGCGGCAATTGCGGCGACGGGAACCAGCGGCTTTCGGCGATCGGTGCTGGGGAAGATGCGCGGGCCGTTGTGCGGCATGGGTATTTGCATGGAGTGCCGTGTGACGATCAACGGGCGCGAGCATTGCCGCAGTTGCCAGATTCTTTGTGAGCCGGGAATGGAGATTTACACGGATGAGTAACGCCGAATTTCAATTTGAAATCGTGGTGGTCGGCGCGGGGCCGGCGGGAATTGCCGCGGCATGCGCGGCGGCGGAATCCGGGAAACGCGTGGCGGTGATCGATGACACTCCGTGGTTGGGAGGCCAGATTTGGCGCGGCGAACAGGCGCGTCCCAAGCAACCGCAGGCGCAACAATGGCTGCGAAAATTTCGTGACTGCGGCGCGACCATATTGGATCGCACGAGCGTGATTGCGTCGCCGGAACGCGGTTTGTTACTGGCGGAGCGTGTGGATGGACCGCAGGAGATTCGCTGGCAGAAATTGATTCTGGCGACGGGCGCGCGCGAATTGTTTTTGCCGTTTCCGGGTTGGACGCTGCCCAATGTGATGGGGCCGGGCGGGTTGCAGGCGTTGGTCAAGAATGGCTGGCCGATTGCGGGTAAGCGTGTGGTGATTTGCGGCACGGGGCCGTTGTTGTTGGCGGTTGCGACGGGATTGCGCGCGTATGGCGCGAAGATTGTTTCCGTAGCGGAGCAGGCGACGCTGGGTAGTGTGATGGGATTTGGATTCAATCTGCTAAAACATCCCGGCAAAATAATTCAGGGGCTTAGCATGGGTTCGGGAATTTTCGGCGTGCCATTTCGCATGGGGACCTGGCCGGTGAAAGCTGACGGCGAAGAATGTGTGAAATCGGTGACGCTGACGAATGGCGCGAAGACCTGGACGGAGGAGTGCGATTTTCTGGCGTGCGGTTTTAATCTGGCGCCCAATGTTGAATTGCCGGTGGCCATGGGTTGCGAACTCAGCAACGGATTTGTGCGAGTCGATCGGTTGCAGGCGACCAACGTGGCGGATGTTTTTTGCGCGGGCGAACCAACAGGCATTGGCGGCGCGGATTGCGCATTGACCGAAGGGCAAATTGCCGGATACGCGGCGAGCGGCCAGGCGGCGCGAGCGGAGGCTTTGTTCGCGCAGCGCGCATCGTGGCATTCGTTTCGCGAAGCGCTGGCGAAGGCCTACGCGTTGCGCGCGGAATTAAAAACGCTGGCAACGAATGAAACGCTGTTGTGCCGTTGCGAGGATGTGACGCTGGGCCGCGTGCGACAATTTTCCGGCTGGCGCGAGGCGAAATTATTGACGCGTTGCGGGATGGGTTCGTGCCAGGGCCGCGTGTGCGGCGGTGCGGCAAAATTTGTTTTGGGCTGGGGCGCGGAATCGGTACGACCACCGGTTTTACCCGCGCGCGTGAGCAGTTTAATAACCACAGAAAACGGAAAGTAACCTATGAAAATGAAATGGGCGGGAGTGATTCCCGCAATGACAACCGGATTCAAACCAGATTACAGCGTGGACCACGCACTTGTTGCGAAACACGCGGGATGGCTGATCGACAATGGCTGCAGCGGAATTGTTGCGCTGGGCTCGCTCGGCGAAAGCGCGACACTGAAGTTTGACGAGAAGGTGGCGGTCTTGAAAACGCTGGTGACGACATTGGGCAGCAAGGTGCCGGTCGTCGCCGGTATCGCTTCGTTGAGTACAATGGAGGGCGTGGAGTTGGCGAAGGCCGCGGAGAATGTCGGCTGCTCCGGCTTGATGGTGTTGCCGCCGTACGTGTATTCGAGCGATTGGCGCGAAATGAAATCGCACGTGCAGCCGATCATTCGCGCGACGAAACTTTCGTGCATGCTTTACAACAATCCGGTTTCGTACAAAACGGATTTTCTGCCGGAGCAAATCAAAGAACTCGCCGAGGTTCATTCGAACCTGGAGGCCGTGAAAGAATCAAGCGCGGACGTGCGGCGTGTGACGGCGTTGAAAGCGATTTGCGGCGATAGATTGAAATTATTTGTCGGCGTGGATGATGTGATTGTGGAGGGCGTGCGCGCGGGCGCGACGGGTTGGATCGCGGGCCTGGTGAACGCGTTTCCGCGGGAGTCGGTGGCGCTGTATGATTACGCGATGCGCGGCGAGAAGAAAAAAGCGGACGAACTTTATAAATGGTTTTTGCCGTTGCTGCGGATGGACACGGTTCCGAAATTTGTGCAATTGATCAAGCTCGTGCAGCAGGAAGTTGGTTGGGGGCATGAGCGCGTGCGCGCGCCGCGTTGCGTGATGGCGGGAGCGGAACGCAAAGCAGCACTCGACACGTTGAAAGCGGCGCTGGCGAAACGGCCGAAGGTTTAAATTCAATTTAAAAAATTTCGCGAAGAGAGAGCAGGGTAACGCCTGCTCTCTTTTTCTTTGGAGGAGTCTCAAAATCTATTCCACAAGCCGGCGAGGGCGCGCGAAACTGTTGGTGCCGCGTTCAGGTCATTTGTGAAACGCAACACCGTGGATTTGGAACATGGGGTAGTGGATTTCGATTATGTGCGCTGACAGAGGGTTGTAATAGGGTTCATGCATGCACTTAATCCCGAGAGAGACCTGCATCGTGGTTGTACGTGCCGTAGTCCAATATCGAAGCAGGTCCCTCCCGGCAGTTGGTCCGTCGCGAAAACTCTAGGAACCCATCCCATCCCATACCCACAACTATGAAACGATCAATACTCCGCTGGGCTTCCGGGCTGCTAATAGCAGTCACGGGGCTCGTCCTGCAGGTCCGTGGTGACAGTATCATAAACAACTTTAACAACTCTTCGTACAATTACATAGCAAACGGCATCATTGGGGATACAAACTGGGATGGTGTTTATCTGCGCTTTGGTGATATTCCGGGGGGTAATAACGGTGGCGATGGCAACGGCAATACGACCGTCGCGAATGCGAACAACGATATCCCGGGATATCTGGTCGTCCAAGGCACGGGGACGACGTGGGCGGGTGCGGGCGACGATGGGTTTTTTCTCTATAAGGTAGTCTCCGGTGACTTTGACGCTTCGGTGCAAATTGTCGGGCCGTTCGAAGCTCAGAATTATCATTTGCCTGGAATAATGGCTCGTGCGTACAACACGAACAATTCAGGAGCGCCTTACAGCACCACGGTCACGAATTCGGTGGAAAACTGGATGTACAACGCGCGTTTCCAGGAATTCAGCATCAGTGAACACGGCCGATATGTCACCAACGGGGCTGATCACGACGGTTACTTTAACACGCCGGGTGACAATAGTGACACGAATACAACTCGCTTTGTGAGGCTGACGCGCGTGGGAGATGTGTTCAGCTTTTATGAAAAGACCAACCTATCGGATGCCTGGAGCTTCATATCAACTTTGGCGCGTCCTGATTTGGCTGGAGTGGCCATGCAGGTGGGCCTCGAAGATAACGTTGGTACCGCCAATACGCCCAAGACGTATTTCACGGATTTTGAACTCAGCGGTCCGAATGTGAGTTTGGGGACGCCGACGTTGCCGGGAACGCCGTCACAGATTGTTACCACTTCTACCAACGTGGGAGGATCGTTGACGTTTTCGTGGACGTTGGGCACACCCGGCGAAAGCAGCCTGGTGGTTGTCAAACGCGTGACTGCGACCAGTGCGAATATTCAAATCAATCCCGTTCAAGGAGTGACGTACACTGCGGATCCAGCCTTTGGCGCGAGCGATGCGTTAATGGGCTCCGGCCAGTCCATCGTCTATAGCGGCACGGGCAACAGTGTCACGGTCACCAACCTCGGCGCCAACAATATCAATTATATCGTGGCGGTTTATGAGTACACGAATAACGGGACGACCACGATTTACAATACCGCCACTCCGACGACGGCTGTTTTCCCGGGACCGGGCGTTATAACCGACGCGCACCTGGCGGTGCCGCAAAATGATATTCCGGCAGGGGGCGCTGTTCATGTTAGTTTAATTGCAAGCTTCAGCACTGGTGAAACGAGCGATCAGACCGTCGCTACGACCTGGTCTTCGAGTGATCCCACGATTGCCACCGTGGATGCCTTTGGAGCGGTGTCGGCTATAACGAACGGCGCGGTCACCATTACCGGCATGTTTGGTCCGTTCACGCTTAATACGAATCTTACCGTGCATACTCCCGTGTTTGTGGATGGTTTCACCAGCACCAACAGTTTCCTTACGAATGGTTTGGTGGGTTCAATGTATGATGGCATGTTCCTGAAATATGGCGATTTCCCGGGACAATTTGTCGATGCGACCGGACCTGGCACCACGATTGCGCTGGATTCCCAGATCAGCAGCACCAATGGG
>DASZPR010000270.1:0-2674 GCA_035550235.1 Verrucomicrobiia bacterium
CGTCCAACGTCGACACGAAGGAATCACTGGTATCCATCATGCGCGCTTTTGCGGATATTTCGCGCAAGATGCCTGTGATTTTTCCGATGCACCCACGCACGCTCGCGCGGCTCACCGAATTTGGAATCGATATCAGCGACAGCAACATCACGATTCTTGATCCGGTTGGCTATCATGATTCGCTCGCGTTGACACAATCGGCGCGCTGCGTGGTGACCGATTCTGGCGGCCTCCAAGAAGAGAGCACTTTTTTTAAGACCCCGTGCCTGACGTTGCGCCCGAACACGGAGCGACCGGTCACCATCACGGTGGGCAGCAATCGGCTCATCAAAACGCATGAAGTTTTCGAGCGTTTGGACGAGGTGCTGCGCGGCGGTGAAACTCTGGGACAGATTCCGGAATTTTGGGATGGATCCACTTCCGAGCGCGTAGTTCAGGCGTTGCTCGAGTATAAAGATGCGACGGTGGCCGCTTTGGCGGCTCCGGCCTCGAACGGCGCGGTTTCGGCTGCGCGTCCGGCGGCGGTTTCACTCGCATAAATCTGACCGCAGAAAGTTTTTCAGCCTATGATGCGGCTTCGGCATAAGCTTCTAATCCACGGATTTCGCGTGTTCGACCAGGTGGTCCTGGTTGTGGCGCTGGCGGTGTGGATTGCGATGATCCCGGAAGGCGGCAGCTTTTGGTACATCCATGAGTTGCTAAACGAAACGTACGGCTGGCGCGAAATCATGGGGCTGGCCGGGCTGGTGATGGGTTGGGTGGTTATTTTCAACACCATCATCCATTATGACGCGAACCGGTTCACAACACTGACCTCGTCGATTTGGGCGGTCGTCAAGGCGACCACCTGCTCAGCTTTCCTGCTGTTCGTGATCGGCACGAGCCTCAACATTTCAAAACTGCCCAGCCAGGTTATCCTGTGGTTCTGGGCGACGACGACGTTGATCGGAATCGCGAGCCGCATCGTCTTGCGCTGGATTTTGACGGCGGTCCGCAAGTCCGGGTTCAATTGCCGCCAAGTGGTTTTTGTAGGGACCGATACGCACGCGCTGGGATTGGCGCGCGACATTGAGGCGCATCCTGAACTCGGTTGCCGTGTGGTTGGCTTCGTTGCGGATGACGAAAAGGCCGTGGGCAATGTCGTCAGCCCGGGTGCGATCTGGCCAGTCGTCGGCAGCATCGGCAACATCAAAGCGTTTTTGGAAAAAGGCTCGGTGGATGAAGTCATTATTTGCCTCTCCATCAAGGAGGGGTTCACTCAAATCTTCCAGGTGTTCGAATTGTGCCGCGAACTGGGCGTTGTCGTCCGTCTCATCCCACGTGAATCGGACCTGCAAGTGTTAAGCCGGTTGCAGATTGAATCGTTTGGCGAATTTCGCGTAGTGACATTCTTCCGCGAACGGCTCCTGTGGCAATTGCTGGTGAAGCGCATCATGGACGTGTTGATTTCAGGGATTGCTCTCATTGTGCTTTCGCCATTGATGCTGACCATTGCGGCCATCATCAAGTTCACGAGCCCCGGCGGCGCGTTGTTCGTTCAGGAACGCATCGGCATGAACCGCCGCAAGTTCAAGTTGCTGAAATTCCGCTCGATGGTCGCCGATGCCGAGGCCCGCAAGAAGGATTTGGTCGCCGCAAACGAAATGGACGGCCCGGTTTTCAAAATAAAGAACGACCCACGGATAACACCGATTGGCCGCTTCATCCGCAAGACGAGCATCGACGAACTTCCGCAGTTGATCAACGTCCTCAAAGGCGAGATGTCGCTCGTGGGACCGCGCCCGCCGTTGCCGAGCGAAGTGGATCAATACGAATGGCTGCATCGCCGGCGCCTGTCCATCAAGCCCGGCATCACGTGCCTCTGGCAAGTGAATGGCCGCAACACCGTAACTTTCCGCCGCTGGATGGAGATGGACAAAGAGTACGTCGAAAACTGGTCCATCTGGCTCGACATCAAAATCCTCGCCCGCACGCTGCCGGTGGTGTTGCTGCGCCACGGCGCTTCGTAATCTGTCAGAAATTTTCACAGTCCTTGTTCCACTCGAATCCAATCACGCAATAACATGCCCACACTCACAACAGAGTTGAACCGTTCCGCCACGCGCACACAAGAAGCGCAACAACCATTGCGGCGCGTTGCATTGATGGGTTGCCCCGTGGATCTGCTTACCAGCGCGGCGGTGCTCACGGAATTGTCGCAGGCCATCGACGACCGGAGCGGCCCGAAGGTCATCCAATTCGTTAACGGCAACAAGATCGCCCAAGTGCATCACGATAAAGAGATGGAGCGCATCATGTGGAAGGCGAATTATGTGCTGGTGGATGGCCAGCCGCTGCTGCCGCTGGGCCGAATGCTCGGGGTTAAAATTCCGGAGCGCGTTGACGGCATCGGCCTGATGAGCAAACTGCTCAAGATGGCGGATGACCGCCGCGGCAGTGTTTATCTACTCGGGGCCAAACAGGAAATTCTGGACACGTGCGTGGCCAAGATTCGCAAACAATACCCGAACCTGCGCATCGCCGGTTCGCGCAACGGATATTTTTCAGAGAAGGAAACGCCGGGCGTCGTCGCCCAGATTCGCGAAGCCAAGCCCGACATTTTGTTTTTGGGAATGGGCTCGCCGATGAAGGAACGGTTTGCGGATCGCTACGCGTCTGAATTGGGCGCGACGGT
>DASZPR010000271.1:0-8849 GCA_035550235.1 Verrucomicrobiia bacterium
GAAATCGTATATCGTAAATCCCCATGAGCGCCGCGCGCCACTCGCATCTGAAGGACCTCGACTACTCGGTCGTGCAACAATGCATGCACTGCGGCCTTTGCCTGCCCACCTGCCCCACTTACGACGCGACCAAAATCGAGCGCAACAGCCCGCGCGGCCGCATCTCACTGATGCGCGCCATCGCTGATGGACAATTGGAGGCAACCAAAACGTTCGCGGACGAAATGTATTTTTGCCTCGGCTGTCTCGCGTGCCAGACGGCCTGCCCAGCGGGCGTGAATTACGCCGAACTTTTTGAGCATGCCCGGGCCGAAGCCGAACAAAGTGGCGTACTGAAATCGCCCAAGCGAAATGCCATTCGCAGCTTCACTCTCCGCTGGCTTTTTATGGACCTGCGCCGGCTGCGTTTGGTAAGCCGCACTCTTCGCCTCTATCAGCGGCTGGGTTTGCAGTCTTTAATTCGCGGCAGCGGCATCTTGAAACTATTTCCAAAACGATTGCGCGAATTAGAAGCCATGACGCCGGAAATTCAATCGCGCTTTTCCGCCGAGTTGATCGCACCGCTGACGCCGCCAATCGGACAAAAGAAATTTCGCGTCGCGATGCTCACTGGCTGCGCGCAGGATCCGATTTTCAGCAACGTCAACCGCGACACCGTCGAAGTGCTCGCCCGGAATGGCTGCGAAGTCGTGACGCCCGCCGCGCAATCCTGTTGCGGCTCCCTGCACGCGCACAATGGCGAATGGGAGCTGGCACAGATACTCGCGCGTCGGAACATTGACCAATTTTCCCCCGGCGAATTCGATGCCATTATTACCAACGCCGGCGGTTGCGGTTCGCACTTGAAACATTATAGCAAACTGCTCGCGGACGATGCCGCCTACCGAGACCGCGCGAAATTGTGGGACGGAAAGATCAAGGACATTCACGAATGGCTGATGGAAATCGGGATTCAATCTCCACTCGCGACTGGTAGGGCGGACCTGCCGGGACGCCTCACGGTGACTTACCACGACTCCTGCCATCTCTGTCACGGCCAAAAAATCACGCTGCAACCGCGCCAGTTATTGCGCGCCATTCCGGGTTTGAAGCTCGTGGATTTGCCGGAGAGTTCCTGGTGCTGCGGCAGTGCAGGCATTTACAACCTGACACAGCCGGAGATGGCGAACGATTTGTTGCGCCGCAAAATCGGCCATATCAAATCCACCGGCGCGCAAGTCGTGGCGACGGCCAATCCCGGATGCCTCCTCCAAATCATCAACGGCGCTCGCGCCGAAGGCATTCCCCTTCGCGTCGCGCATCCGATAACCCTCCTCGCCGAGGCGTACCGGCAGCGTTAAGATTTCTCAACCTGGCGCTGCTAATGAAACGGCCATTCATATCATTTTGACATGCGCCAGCGAGCATCGCGGAACGCGACTCTTTTCAACGGCACATGATGATATTTCGCAAAAAATTTCCGTCATAATTTTGCCGCTTGCCGACGCTTAATATGTCGCCGAATTTATGCCCCTACACAAATTACGGTTTGGTTCCTGGCTTTGTGCCCTGCTCCTGCTCGGCTCCAGGGTGAGTGTTCCCGCCGGCCCGTTGCAACGCGTTCCCAACACGTCGCTGAACCTGCCCTCAAGCCCGCCGATTTTTGGCTACACCTCCACGAACATTTTTCCGAGCCTCACGTTCACCAATCCCGTGAGCATCCTCGCGCCGCCGGGTGAAACGAATCGTCTTTTCATCGTCGGCAAGGATGGGGTGATCTGCATCATCACGAATCTGGCCGCGCCGAACCGCACCGTTTTCATGAACCTCAGCAGCCAGGTTGCGCACCAGAACGCGAACAGTTCAACCGAAGGCGAAAAAGGAATGCTCGGCATGGCGTTTCACCCGGGCTTCGCGACGAACGGTTTTTTCTACCTCGTCTACATGTCCACGAATTCCACGCAGGGCATCGAGGCTTACAATGACACCCTCTCGCGCTTCAAAATTAATTCGGCCAACACCAATCAAGGCGATCCTGCGAGCGAAGTCGTCATCTACAAACAGATTGACCGTGACCCGAATCACAATTCCGGCGATGTCCATTTCGGCGCTGATGGTTATCTCTATGTCACGGTCGGCGACGAAGGTTCCGAACACGACGGACGCAACTGCGCGCAAATCATCACCAATGGCCTCTTTGCTGGATTGTTGCGGATCGACGTCGACAAAAAACCCGGCAATCTCACGCCCAATCCTGGGCCGCCCTCTTTGACTGTCACCACCAATTATCTCATTCCCGCTGACAATCCATTCATCGGCCTCACGAGTTTTGACGGCAAGCCGATTACTCCCGGCATGATTCGCACCGAATTTTATGCCGTCGGCCTGCGCAACCCCTGGCGATGGTCTTTCGATTTTTTCACGAATTCATTTGGCACCAATGTTCTCTACTGCGGCGACGTCGGTCAGGACAAATTTGAGGAAGTCGATGTCATCGGCAAAGGCGACAACCTCGGCTGGGCTTACTGGGAGGGAACGAATGTCGCCAGCGGCGGCTCGCTCCCGCATACGGCTTACATCACCAACCAGGGAACGAACATCCGGTTTCCCATTGTCCAATACGCCCACGGCAGCCTCGCGAATCAGGGCAACTGCGTCATCGGCGGTTACGTCTATCGCGGCTCACGCCTGCCGCAGCTGTATGGCAGTTACGTTTATGGGGATTACGTCAGCGGCAACATCTGGACGCTGCCCGCCTCAAGCTTCACCACCAGTTTTACCAACGCCAGCGACTGCACCGCTCCGGGCACACCGATCATCAGCGACACCACCTCGCGCGTGACTTGTTTCGGCGTGGATCCCGCCAGCGGGGATATTTTGTATGCCGCGACCAAAACCACCGGTTTCGCGACTTCCTCCACCATTCAGCGCATCATTTACAACAACGTCACCAACGGCGCGCCCCTCCCGCCAACGCTCGCGCAAACCGGCGCGTTCACCAATCTGAATTCGCTCACCAGCCCATCGGATCCACTGCAACCCGCCGCGGGCATTGTGCCCTACGATATCAACGTCCCGTTTTGGTCCGACAACGCCATCAAATCGCGCTGGTTCTCCGTTCCCAACACCAACTTGACCGTCGGTTTCAGTTCGAACAGCAATTGGTCATTCCCCACCGGCACCGTTTGGATCAAGCATTTCAATCTGCAGCTCACCAACGGCGATCCGTCTTCCGAAATTCGTCTTGAAACCCGCCTGCTTGTGAAAAACGCCAACGGCCTCTACGGCGTCACCTATCGTTGGGGCGGCTCCCAAACGAATGCTTCATTGGTCGCTCCCGGCGGCATGGACGAATCATTTGTGATCAACGATGGCGGCAACCTGCGGACGCAAATCTGGCACTATCCCAGCCAGCTTGAATGCCAGGCGTGCCACACGCCCGAAGGAGGTTTCGGCCTCGGTTTTCGCACGGAACAATTGAACAAGGATTATTCCTACGCCAGCGGCACCACGAACGAAATCATGGCCCTGAGCGACGCCGGATATTTCAGCGCGCCCGTCACCACCGATCTCCACAACCTCATCGCGCTTGCCACCGCCACGAATTCCACCGCCAGTCTGGAATTCCGCTCGCGCTCGTTCCTGATGGCGAACTGCTCGCAATGCCATCAACCCGGCGGTTCCGCGCAACAAGCCTCGTGGGACGCGCGCATCACCACGCCCACCGCCCTCGCCGGCCTCATCAATGGCACCGTCGCAAATAATCTCGGCAGCATCGCCAATCACGTCATCACGCCCCAGTCGCCGGCGAATTCCGTCCTGCTCACGCGCGTTTCAACTCGTGGCGCCGGGACCATTGAGATGCCGCCATTGGATTCCAATCTCGTCGACACCGAAGCCACGAACCTCCTGGCGCAATGGATTCTCAGCCTCTCGAATACTTTCTGGATCGCCGCATCCCCAAACGCGCAATCGATCGCCCAGGTCGGTTCCGCGAATGGTTCCGTCGCTTACGTCGCGACGCCCGATTTCGCAGGCACCGTGACCTTTAGCGTCAGCGGGCTGCCCGCGAACGCTCTCGCAACATTCAATCCGCCGACCGCCACCAGCACGACAAATATTCTGCTAACCATCACCACCTCCGGCGCGCTGAACGGCACTTATCCGCTGACGGTGAATGCCAGCAGCGCGAACCAGACCAACACTGACTTACTGACGCTCACCGTTGGAACTGTTTTCGCATCACCCGGCACTTTGATTTGGAACGCGACCAATAACGTGAGTGTGGATACAAATTGGTCGACTGCGATTAATTGGACCAATACCTCCGCCGGCGGCAATGGCGCGCCCGGCCCGCAAAACGCCGTTCAATTTGGCAATACAGGCGCAACCACGCCGCCCGTAACGAATAATTTCGTCGACGCGAATTTCACCGTTGGCTCGCTCTGGTATAACAACAATTCTGCGAACACGTCGCCGAACTATCACGTGACACGCGTGAACGACGGCCAAACGCTCACAATCGCCGGCGGCCTCACGGTCGGCGCGTCAACGGACGCCGGCGGTTCCATCATCGCCAACGCGCTCATCACTGGTGCGAGCGGCACCGTGCTCTTGACCAACGGCACGCTTGGCGTCGCACAAGGCAGTAGCACCGCCGGACCGCACCAGGCGGTTCTCGATCTTTCCCGACTCGGCACACTCATCGTCACGAACGTCTCGCGCATCAACGTCGCCGTGGCGGGCGCGCCTCCCCAGCCCAACAGCGGCCTCCAGCGCTCCAGCGGCGTGCTTTATCTGGCGCGAACCAACAACCTCACTGTCACCTCAACCGGCGTCACCAACGGAATCCTCATCGGCTGGAACGATTCCCAGGGCAACAACGGCGTCGGCGACAAAGGCAGCGCCCTTTACCTTGGCCAAACCAACGCCATTTTCACCGATGCGATTTACACCGGCACGGACAAGACCCTCGCCTGTCTGGTCGCGTTCAATCCTTCGGGCCTGAACAATCCGGTCGCCTATGTCCGGAACACAGACGGCGTGGGCCGAATTTCGCTTTGGGGCATCGGCGATTCTTCGATGAAAAGCAACAGCAACCAAAGCGCCTCCGGCACCAATGATTTCAACGGCGGAACCATCGACGCCCTGATTGCCAGCATGACCATCGGCGCCAGTCAAACCGGCGCCAGCTCCGGCGTCACCGGGAATGGAACCGGTGCTTTGATTTTCAACGCTGGCATCATCGATGTGGACAATCTGACGAACGGCCTCAGCATGGGCACTGGCACCAGCGCAGGCTCGGATATTGGCGCCGGAATAATCAATGTCAACGGCAGCGCCACGCTTAAAGTGAATAACGTTCTCTCCCTGGCTCAAAACACCAGCACGGGTACAGGCGTTCCCGTGGGCATCGTTACCGTGAACAGCGGCTCGCTGCTCGTGAACACAGTCGTCGCCGGCAGCGGCACCAGCGCCATTAACTTGAATAACGCGACGCTCATCATCACCAATCGCGCCGGTGCGCCGAACGCCCCTCTTGGGACGTTGGGAACCACCAACTCATCCATTCATGTCCGTCTCAACGGCAGCGCCCTTACCACCAATATTGTTGCGGCGAACCTGAACGCCGCCGGAGTCACAGCCATTTCCGTCGATTCGATCGCGAACGTTGCCGTCACCACATCGTTCCCGCTCATCACTTATTCCACGTTCACCGGTTCCATCGCGAATTTCACCGTCGGTTCACTGCCCGCAAATTTCGCCGGCACGCTCACCAATAATGCCGCTGCCAAACGCATCGACTTGATTATCACTCACGCACCCGCGAATCCGATGATCAGCGCCCTCAGCTTTTCCAATACCAACCTCATCCTGAGCGGGACGAGCGGCCCGGCGGCGTGGACTTATTATTTGCTCGCCTCAACCAACCTCAGCCTTCCCTTGAGCAACTGGACCGCCGTGCAAACCGGCTTCTTCGATGGCTCGGGAAATTTTCAACTCACCAACGGCGCAGACCCGAGCCTGTCCAAACGTTTTTACATTCTACAAGTGCCTTAACATCTGCGGAACCCGGCATTCCTGCTTTAATCAACTCCAACTTGAATTTTGCCGCTTCAAATTTACCATGGACGCATGTCTGCCGCCACTTTGCGCGTGCGCCGCGCCACCATCGAAGACCTCGGCATGTTGCGCCCATTGTGGGAATCCATGCACCTGCCGGTCGGGGTGCTCGAACCGCGTCTCACGGAATTTCAGGTGGTTGAAGAGCCTGATGGAAAATTCATTGGCGCAATCGGCATTCAAATGAGCAGTCCTCATGGTTATCTCCATAACGAGGGTTTCACTGATTTCGGCATCGCTGACGATGCGCGCGAGTTGTTGTGGAAACGCGTCCAGACGCTCTCCGCCAATCACGGCGTGCTGCGCCTATGGATGCGGGACAATGCGCAATTTTGGACGCGCCTCGGCTTTAAACCCGCCAGCGAAGAGGAATTGGAAAATCTTCCGGCCGATTGGAATACTGAAGGTCCCTCCTGGTTCACCCTTCAATTGAAAGACGAAGCCGCCATCAAAGCCGTGGAAAAGGAATTGGCGATGTTCATGACCGCCCAAAAGCGGCAGTCGGAACGAACCATCCGGCAAATGCGCGCGCTCAAAACGTTCGCGCTGGTGGTGGCCATACTGCTTTCAATTTTCGCGTTTGGCGCCGCTTTTTATCTTTTGATGAATCGGACCCAGATGTTCTCACACCCTGGTCGGTGAGGTAAATTCGTCGGCGTGATACGAGCTGCGGACCATCGGCCCGCTGGCCACATGCACAAAGCCCATCTGGCGCGCCCGGTCGCCGTATTGCTGGAATTTTTCCGGCGAAACAAATTCCACCACCGGCAAATGCTTGATCGTCGGCTGAAGATATTGGCCGAGCGTCAGGATATCGCAACCCGCCGCCCGCAAATCGTCCATCGCAGTAAACAATTCCTCCGGTGTCTCGCCGAGCCCGAGCATCACGCCTGACTTTGTGTAAATCGATTCGCCGCGCCGTGCCTTCACTTTGCGCAGCACACTCAATGAACGATCGTACGTAGCACGCGACCGCACCTCTGGAGTCAACCGGCGTACCGTTTCCAGGTTGTGATTGAAAATCTCCGGGTTCGCGCCGAGCACCGTTTCAATCGCCGCATCGGACTCATTGAAATCCGGCACCAGCACTTCAATCACGATCCCCGGGTTCAATTTACGCACTTCCTCGATGGTTTTGCGAAAATGCTCCGCGCCGCCATCCTTCAAATCATCCCGCGCCACCGCCGTAATCACCACGTGTTTCAGGCGCATCCGCCGCGTCGCTTCCGCCACGCGTGCCGGCTCGTCCGCTTCCAACGCGAGGGGCTTGGCGGTCGACACCGCGCAAAAACCGCAGGCGCGCGTGCAGCGATCGCCGGCGATCATGAACGTCGCCGTCCCCTTGCTCCAGCACTCCCAATGGTTCGGGCACTTCGCGCTTTCGCAAACCGTGTGCAGCTTCAGTTCGTCGAGCAGCGCGCGAGTGTGTGAAAATGTGTCCGACGTCGGCAGCTTGATGCGCAGCCATTCCGGCAAACGCGGACGCGGCTTAAGTTCGACAGGATTAATTGCGGGCATCTTCCTTTTCAATTTTTTGCCAGAACGTGGCAAGTTGGTCGGGCCCGAAGTCCGCGAGGATTTTTCCATCGACATCAATCACCGGCGCGCACTCCTGGCCGGACAACCGGATCATTTCGTCAAAGGCCATTTCGTCCGCAATGACATCAACCTCTTCATATTCGATGCCCTTTTTGTCGAGCCAATCCATCGCTTTGTGACACCAGCCGCAATACGGCTTGATGAAGAGTCTGATCCTTTTTTCTTTCACGCTATAAAGTGGAGGAGAAAACCGCCTTTTTCAAATCGCACGAGCAAAAACTTGTTAACCACCGATTTGCGCACCGTATTGCTCGGGCGTCATCAGGGTATTCACTTCCGCGGGATTGGACAACTTGATTTTGAAAAACCAACCGTTCTTGTAGGGCTCGGTATTGACGAGCGCAGGATTATCCACAGCCGCCTTGTTGATTTCCGTAATCTCGCCGCTCACTGGCGAATAAATATCGCTCGCGGTCTTCACGGATTCCACCACCGCACAGGCCTCCCCAGCCTTCACCTGTCGGCCGACCGCCGGCAGCTCGACAAACACCACGTCGGTCAATTCATGCTGCGCATGGTCCGTGATGCCTACGGTCGCCACGCCGCCGGAAACGCGCACCCATTCGTGCGACTTCGCATATTTCAAATCCACTGGAATATCGCTCATAATTTTCGGCCCGCAGCTTACGCGGATTACCTCGATTCACGAAAGTATTTTTTCCATTCATTAACTCTTAAACTCCCAAACTCGTTAACTCTTTTTATAGATTGGCTTCTTGACCACCACCGCCTTCGGCCGATTTCCCCGAATCTCAATTTCAATCTCCGCGCCCGGCTTCGCAAATTCCGGCGGCACGTAACCCATGCCAATGCCCACGTTCAACGACGGGCTTTGCGTCCCGCTGACGACTTCGCCGACGCGCGCGCCGTTCGCCCAAATCGGATAATGCGGTCGCGGCGGCGCGCATTTGTCCGTCATCTTGAACGCGATGCATTTCTTTGAAACACCGTTTGCCTTTTGCCCCGCCAAAACCGATCGGCCAACGAAATCGCCCTTGTCCAACGCAACAAAAAATCCGAGACCCGCTTCAATCGGCGTGGTGTTCTCGTCAAGTTCATGGCCATAAAGCGGGTAGCAGACTTCCGTGCGCAAGGTGTCTCGCGCGCCGAGGCCGCAGGGTTTGATCCCAAACGGTTTTCCCTTCTCC
>DASZPR010000272.1:0-3587 GCA_035550235.1 Verrucomicrobiia bacterium
ATCCTTGCCACGGAGATGCGCTTGCTGGAAGCGATGCAGATCGAAGCTGAGATCGAAGGCGATCCAGGTCAGGAGAAATGCGCCGAAACAAATCGCGAGCCAGAAAAAAAACTCACGGAGCAGATAACGATCAATCAGACGCATTCGTGGCAGCGTAAAAGCGCTGTTTTGCAGCCGCAAGCTTTAGCTGCGTGGAATTGTAGCGGCGCTCTATGAGCGCCGCTGTAGAGAGCGCATTACGCCGGCACCGGATGCTCCGTAATCCAATCGTAACCCTTCGCTTCCAACTCCAACGCCAGGCTCTTGTTCCCGGATTTCACAATCCGCCCGTCCACGAGCACGTGAACGAAATCGGGCACGATGTAATTCAACAGGCGTTGATAGTGCGTGATGACCAATTGAGCATTGTCCGCGCGCTTCAATTTATTCACGCCTTGGGAAACGATCTTGAGCGCATCGATGTCGAGGCCCGAGTCGGTTTCGTCGAGAATGGCGAGTTTGGGCTCGAGAATGGCCATCTGGAAAATCTCGGCGCGCTTCTTTTCACCGCCGGAGAAGCCCTCATTGACCGAGCGCTTGAGCAAATCATCCTTGAGCTCGAGCAACTTCATCTTGTCCTTCACCAACGCGAGAAAATCCATCGCGTCCAGTTCCGGTTGGCCCTTGGCTTTGCGGACTTCGTTGAGCGCGGCCTTCAGAAAATAAGTGCTGTTCACACCGGGAATTTCGACCGGGTATTGGAATGCAAGAAACAATCCCTCGCGCGCGCGTTCCTCGGGATCGAGATCAAGCAGATCGTGTCCGTCGTAAATCACTTCGCCGCCAGTAATGTCGTAACCATCGCGCCCTGCGAGCACTGCCGCGAGCGTGCTCTTGCCGCTGCCATTCGGTCCCATCACCGCGTGCACTTCACCGGGATTGATGGTGAGGCTGACGCCCTTCAGGATTTGTTTGCCTTCAACCCCCGCATGGAGGTCTTTGATTTCAAGAATAGGTTTGCTCATTTTCTAAAAGTTTCGGTCCGCAGATGACGCAGATTTTCACCGGTTCAATTCAGGAAAATCTGCGTTAATCTTCGGAATCCGTGGATTATCCCACGCTTCCTTCCAGGCTGACGCCTAGCAGCTTTTGCGCTTCGACGGCGAACTCCATCGGCAATTCCTTGAACACTTCCTTGCAAAATCCGTTCACGATCATGTTCACGGCGTCCTGCGTCGAAAGCCCGCGTTGGTTGCAGTAAAAAATCTGGTCCTCGCCGATTTTTGAAGTCGTCGCTTCGTGTTCCACGGACGCCGTCGTGTTTTTCACTTCGATATACGGGAACGTGTGCGCGCCGCAACGATCGCCAATCAACATCGAATCGCACTGCGAAAAGTTGCGCGCGTTCGCGGCGCTCTTCTGAATTTTCACCAGCCCGCGATAACTATTCTGCCCGCGTCCGGCGGAGATGCCTTTCGACACAATCGTGCTGCGGGTGTTTTTGCCGATGTGCACCATCTTCGTGCCCGTATCGGCCTGTTGGAAATTATTCACGACGGCGACCGAATAAAATTCGCCCACGGAATTATCGCCCAGCAAAATGCAGCTCGGATATTTCCACGTGATCGCCGAGCCGGTCTCAACCTGCGTCCAGCAAATCTTCGAATTATGCCCTTTGCACAACCCGCGCTTGGTCACGAAATTATAGATGCCGCCGCGGCCCTGCGCGTCGCCCGGATACCAGTTTTGCACCGTGGAATATTTAATTTCCGCTCTTTCCATCGCGACCAGTTCGACGACTGCCGCGTGCAATTGATTTTCATCGCGCATCGGCGCCGTGCAGCCTTCGAGATAACTCACGTGCGAACCTTCATCCGCCACAATGAGCGTGCGCTCGAACTGGCCGGACTTCGCCGCATTGATGCGGAAGTAAGTCGAGAGCTCCATTGGACAACGCACACCCTTCGGGATGTAGCAGAACGAACCGTCGGTGAAGACCGCGGAATTCAGCGCAGCGTAATAATTATCCGTGTACGGCACGACCGAGCCGAGATGCTTGCGCACGAGCTCGGGATGTTCCTGTACCGCTTCGCTCATCGAACAAAAAATGATGCCCTGCTTGGCGAGCGTTTCGCGATAGGTGGTGCCGACCGAAACGCTATCAAACACCGCGTCCACCGCCACGCCGGCCAGCCGCCCGCGTTCGCGCAACGGAATGCCAAGTTTCTCGTAAGTCTCGAGCAGCTTGGGATCCACTTCATCCAGGCTCTTCGGCGCGTCCTTGTTCTGCTTTGGAGCGGAGTAATAAGTGATGTCCTGAAAATCGATGGGCGGATGTTTCACGAATTGCCACTTGGGCTCCGCCATGGTCTGCCAGTGGCGAAAGGCCTTCAGCCGCCATTCCAGCAACCACTCCGGCTCTTTTTTCTTCGTGGAAATCAGCCGGATAATGCCCTCATTCAAACCCGGCGGCGCGGACTCAGTTTCGACATCCGTGACAAAGCCGTATTTGTATTCCTGCTGGACTAGACCTTCAATTGTCTCTGTTGCCGTGCTCATTCGTAAAAATGCAAATTGATTAAATGTGTTGAATCGCGCCGCGCCGTCAATTCACGCTATTTGTTCTGCCCTGCGCATTTTGCGCAAAGCCCGTGAATCGCAATTTCAAATCGTGCGGCCTTGAAACCTTTTGGCAGAGTGATGCCGCTCGGCCCTTCGCTCGGCAGGTCAATATCGAACACTTTGGCGCAACTGTCGCAATAAAAATGGCAGTGCTCCCGCATGTTCGGGCAAAAACGCGTCGCCCCGCGGTCCACATTCACCTGCCGCGCCATGCCGCATTGCACCAGCGCGTCGAGGCAGTTGTAAACCGTTGCCATGGAGATATCGGGCATCTCGTGCTTGGCGCGAATGAACACTTCCTCGGCCGTCGGATGATCCCGCTCTTCCATCAACACATCATAGACGTGCTGACGCTGCGGAGTGAACCGAAAGCCGCTCGTGGAGAGCTGCCTGCTCAATTGTTCATCCAGTTTTTTGTGTTCGACGCGAGACATTCCTCAGCTAAGCTATGGCTCCCTCCCGTCCTTGTCAAGATTTGGAATAATTCTAAATAAACCCTTTCAAAATGCCCTTGTGCTAAATTTTTACCACTTTTCCGTTGACGCCTGAAAATGTGTCTGCTAATTTTTTAGCACTTCAAATGAATACCGAGCATCAACTCAGCCGCCGGGAGCGGCAAATCATGGACGTCCTGCACACGCGCGGTCAGGCCACGGCGGCGGAAGTTCTCGCTGCCTTGCCGAACCCGCCCAGTTATTCCGCCGTGCGCGCGTTGCTGCGCATCCTTGAAGAGAAAGGCCACGCGAAACATCATCGCGATGGCGCGCGTTACGTTTATTTGCCGCGCGCATCGCGCGAAGCGGCGAGTAAGTCGGCGTTGCGCCGCGTGGTTTCCACGTTCTTCAAAGGTTCGATTTCGGAAGCGATGGCCGCGCTGCTGGAAAACTCCGACACGGAAATTTCCGAAGCGGAATTGAACAAGCTGCAGGACATCATCAAACAAGCCAAAAAGGAGGGCCATTAAATGAACGCCTGGATTCCATCGA
>DASZPR010000273.1:0-4344 GCA_035550235.1 Verrucomicrobiia bacterium
GAATATAATCAAGAACCCTTCCGCCCCGCCCGTGTTCTTCGCCTTCATCGTCAGCGTATAATCGCTCCAATCCTCATTTCCAAAATAGCTGAACCCTTGTCCGCGGCGCCCTTGTCGATAAACCCCATTCGTTACCGACCATCGGCCATTGTCGGTTTCCCAACCTGCCGCGTTCGTCGAAAAATCCGATTGAAACAACGTCTGTCCGCCTTTCTCGACTTTAATGTCTTTGAACTCCGCCGTGTCCGCCCACGTCCCCACGCCAATCTGCCCGGAAACCAGCATCGGTTTCGCATCCGGAAAACTGACGTCCGTTTGCACCGTGTGCGCCGGACGATTTGCCCCGAATGTTTTCCACAGATAATAGGACGTCGTCCCGAAAACGTGGGTGCCATCGAAATAAATCATCGCATGCCACGGCGGCGGCGCGCCCGTTAATTCGGTGCGCCCTTCCACATTCGCCAATAGCGGCGCGTAAGAAACCATCCGCACCACATCGCCATTCCGCTCGCAGCCCATCAGGAAAATTCCCTCCGCCAGCGACGCGCGCAGATTGCCGCGCAAATTTCCCGCGTCACCCGAAGTCACCGCCAATTCCCCCAGATACAACGGCGGCAACTTGCGATCGCGCTCGTCGTATTCGTTGAACCGCGTCGAAAACCACCGCGGCGTTTCATAATAATGCGCGTCCTCAATGTCGAACTGCGCGTCCTTCATCGAGTCCCGGCTCGTCCACGACAAATCCGCCAGGCACGTCACGTCGGGATAATTGGTTTTCACTGTCTCATGAATGAAATTGTAACGCTGCTCAAATTGAGGCCCCTGGTTTTCGTTGCCGATTTCCAACAGCTTGAGATTGAACGGCGCTGGATGCCCCGCCTCCGCCCGTAACGTGCCCCATTTCGAACTCGCCGCGCCATCGGCATAATCCACGACATCCATGATGTTATCGCGCACCCAACCCATATCGTCCATCGGCACGAGTTGCGGCCTGCGAAAAATGCACGTTTGCCCGGCGAACCCGACGTAAAGCGGCGCCGCGCCCAGATCTTCGCAAAATTGCAGATACTCAAACAAACCCATGCCTTGCGTGCGGCGATAATTCCACGGGCCCCAGCGCTCCTGCCGTTTCTCGACCGGCCCCACCGTCAGCTTCCAATTGTAAGCCGTTTCCACCGTCCCCGCCTCCACCACACAACCGCCCGGGAACCGCACGAACCCCGGTTGCAATCCTGCAATCATCTCCGCGATGTCCGGCCGCAACCCATTCGCACGATCCTTCCAGGTCTTCGCCGGGAACAAGGAAACAAAATCCAGCCACACTTTGCCCTTCGCCCCCACCTCAATCACCAACCGCGCTTTCGCATCCGTTTTGGAACCGGTCAGCACGCCCTCGAATTTCTGCCACGTCTCGCCGATGCCGCTGATCTTCACTTCATCCGAAAGCGCCGCACCGCTCGCATCCTCCAACCGCACCGTCAGTGGCCCTGTGAAATCCTCGCCGCCGCGCGCATGCAATGACAATTTATATTGCTCACCCTGCCGGACGCCGATCCCGAAAAACCCTTCATTCGCCACACCCACGCGGCCATCCGCGCCGGGTTCCGCGTCAATGCGCAGGCAATACGACGACTCGGGCGTGATGCCGCCCGTCGTCTCGACATTCATCGTCCCATGCGCCGCGCCGGATTGAATCAACGACCAAAACGGCACGCCGTTGGTCGTGTAACCGTAACGAGTAAAGCCGGAATCAAACCCACTCGGGTTGCGCCATTTCCCATTCTGAAAAGTGTATCCCTCCGGCGGCCGCGAATCTTCGAAACCGCGGTTGCGCACCAACTCGCCATAGAGCCCCCCATCCACGCCGTGATTAATCTCCTCCAGAAAAATTCCATACATTCGCGGATTGATTTCCGGCCCAGCCTTCGCGCCATTGACCGCAATCACCGCCGACTCCGTTCCCGAGGCGAGCAAGCATCCACACGCAAAAAAACTGATTATTCCAATTTTTAGATTCCTCGCAGGAGACATGGAATCAGAAGACGTTTGCCGCCAGTGCGAGGTCACAGAAGGGTTCATGTTCCTGCGAAGCTAAAAGATACGCCGACTCCCGCCCATGCACGAAATCCACCCGCGCCTATCGGATTTCATCGCCCAATAAAAATGGCGGCGCCATCTCTGGCGCCGCCACCCCTAGTCCACAGTTCTCCACCTAACTAAATCAGGGCCCAATCAGGATGCGATAGAATTCCTGCGGCGATAATGCATTCGTATCCGTGAAACGGAACGGCATCGTCGATGGATTCGTCGTGTAAAGCGTCGTCCACCCATCCAGCAGATTCGACGAAACCTGGATCGTGTAACTCGGCCCGAGCTGGCCATCCACGCTCATCGTAAACTGTCCGCTGCCGTTGATCGCCGACGAACCGAGATTCGGCGCCACGAAAGGATTCAATGTGATCGTGAAGCTATTGGTCGCACTGAGAACCGGCAAACCGTTGTCCGTGACCGCCACGGAAATCGGGTTCAGCGAACCGCCCTGCGCCACCGTCGGATGCCACGTGAGGAGCCCGTTGCTCGAATTGAACACGGCATTCGTCGGACCGGCGAGCAACGTGTAAGTCAGCGTCTGCGAAGGATCATCCGTGGCTGCGAAACTAATTCGGATATTCGCACCCACATTCGTGGTGAAGTCAGTCGCCAACGCATTGAAGGCCGGCGCCACATTCGGATTGACCGTCAACGCCGCCGGAGCGCTGGTTACCGTGCCTGATGAAGTCGTGACAATGACCGTGTACGGCCCGGCATTATCCGTGGTTGCGCCCGGGATCGTGAGCGTCGCATTCGTGGCGTTATCAATATTGGTGCCGTTCACCTGCCATTGATATGTCGGATCCGGAATACCCGTTGCCGCCACCACAAACTTCGCCGTGCCGCCGGCAGTAATGATCTGGCTCGCCGGGTTCGTCACAATATTCGGCGACAACTGCGGCTGCCATCCATACAACCAGGATACCGCGCTGCTCGCGTTCGCCAGGTTCGTATCGGCCGCCGACAGCGGGATGCCGTTGCTCAACGTGGCCGCCACTCCCAGATCGTTCGTGCAACCATAATACCAGTTGCGGAAATTGTTCGTCGGCAACGCATCGGAAGACCATCCCCCGATATTCGTGCTCACAAAACAATTGATCAGCGCCGTGTTGCCGTTCGTGATGCCGCGCGTGCGGCCGATGGTATCCGCCGGGTTTGCGCCCGGCAGCGTGGTCAACGCGCAGTTCACAAACGAGAAGCCGTTGCTGCTGATGTCCGTCGCGCCCGGCGAAGGATTCGGCCCCAGCGCCGCGGAATTGCCCGCGCGAATCAACCAGCGCACTTCGCAATTCGTGAAGAACAAGTTGCCTCCGCCCCAGATGAAGTCCACATCGCCCTGAATCAGGCTGTGGTTGAAGTACGCCCTGCTCGTGCTGATGTTCGCCAGGATCGTGTCCTGGTAGCTGTCCACATTGCAATTGTTGACGATGCACCGCGCCGCACCGGATTCGATCATCAGCGCTTCCGCCTGCGACAAATCCTGCGGTGTCGAATTGGTGATGGTCAGGTTATCCAACGCAATGTCATTCGCATTGATTTTCATCGCCATGCGCGAATGCGTGCTGGGGTTCAAGTTGCTGTTGTTCGCATAACCAACAATCGTCCCGCCTCGCGACTGGCCTCGCACCAGGATGTTCGTCTTCTTGAACTCGACCACTTCCGTGTAAACACCATCGTGGACATTGATCATGGCTCCGCTCACGTTGTTGGCCGGCAACGAATCAATCGCGCCCTGCACCGTGGCAAAATCCCCGCTGTAATCCTGCGCCACCACCAGGTTCGTCGGATTCATCGGACCCGACACTTTCGTGGTGAATTGCCACGCGTTCGTATCCGTGATGCCCGCGAAATAAGCGCCGGTGGAATCCGCAAACACGCCATCATCAATCGTCACGTAATACGTCTGGTTCGAAGTCAATACGCTGCCGTGCGGATAAATAGCCGCCGTGTTTCCAGTAATGATGACCGGATACGTAACGAACGTTTCTCCGGCAATCGTGCGCCCCTGCAACGTTCCCAGGCTCATATCGAGCGTATCCACCGGTGTGCTGTTGGTCAGATTGAAAATCTTGATCTTCCCAGCCGCACGGATGGTCGGCGCGGAATTAAAGGTGATATAGAGCGGCGTGTCATACGAGATACCCGACGAGCCATTCGCCGGCTTCATCGCCGTCGCCGCCATCGTGGAATTAACCGTCAACGTCACATTGCTGCTCGTCACCGAACCCGCCGGGTTCGAAACCACGACAAAAT
>DASZPR010000274.1:0-13114 GCA_035550235.1 Verrucomicrobiia bacterium
AGACATTTGCCAGACGGGGTTCTATGCGCAGGCAGCCGCTCTAATTCGGCGGGCCGAAAGACACTTTGCCGCTTTGATCGCTGCCGAGAAAATATCCCGAACCCACATTTTGGTTCTGCAGGAACACGCCGTTGAAAGGAGTTTTTTTCTTGGCCGGCGGATTCGCGAAGCTGCCTTTAAAAGTTCCCTTCGCTGCGCTCAGGCTCAGCGATGCACTTGCACCCGACATACTGGTTCCATTCACATTCAGGAGATTCGAAATGGAATTTGCCAGATCCCCGGCGGTCAAAAGCAATAGGCCGGGATTGAAGTTGAATACCGCCGAATGATAAATGGAACCGATCGCGGTCGCATCATAGTCGAAGCCGTTCCGGTAAAATTTTGCATTCGCGATGGGATTCTTGGCCCAACTTACATCGCCGCCGACGCTGGAATTTGTGAACGTGAGCCAGCCGATCAACTGCCCTTGCCCACCGTAAAGCGAGACATAGAGCGGCCATTGGCCGTTCGCCGAGACGACCGCGCTCTGCGAAAGTTTCGTTGCATCCGCAAGCGAGCCGGTCAAGTTAAGTTTTCCCGCGGTGCTGACCGTCGCCGTGCCATAGCTGTCGCCACCTGGAAAATTCGCGCTGTCATCGGAGCCCGGAATTACCAGCGTGTAATTTCCCGCGAACGCCGCCGCGTTGCCGGCTTGATACGCCTGCAGGTCGGCAGTCCAGTTGCCCGGTTCCGTCACGGTGCCCGTGACGTGTTCGGGATGAGCGATATCGATCTGGAACGCCAACCCCAGCGTGGTGGCGCCTTTGCGGGTCACGGCATTCGTCGCCGCGCCGAATGGATCGAGCTTGCCGCTGAAGGGATAGCTCTTCGAACCAATCTGTAATTTTCCGCTGTAGGAACCGGAGGCGGTCGTGTTCAAGCTGATGGCGCCCGAATGCCCGAGCGTGGCGCCAGCGGATTCAAAGAACAACCCGCTGTAAGTACCAACGGTTGGTGTGAACGTCGGCTCGACCGCAGCCGTGCCATTATAAATCACCAACGCAAAATCCTGGTCCAAACCATTTCCGTCGTTGGGAATGGCGTCGGAATTAATATTGGCCCCGGTGATAATCACGGAGAAATTACCGCTGGTGCCAGCCGGAAGGAAAACACTTTCCACATTGTTCTTAGCGTCAGCGGTACCGCCAGTAGTGGAAAATTGGCCGCTGAAAACATTTCCTTTGTAGGTGTTCCCACCGACATTCACGACCAGATCGAGATTGTTGTTATAAGCCGCGCCGCTGGTGTTTCCGGGCGCATCCGTCCAGGCGATCGTCACTCGGAACGGCTTGCTCGTATCCGCAATCTGCCCCGTAAACGCGACCTGCTGGCCAGTGGCGGTGAATTTATCGGCGGAAACCTGATCACGCAGGAAGCGCGGGACGCCGTCGAAGGCCACGCCAAGATTCACTTCGCCCATGCCTTGATTCGGCGACCAAAGATCGTCATTGGCCCCCGCGCCAGTGAGGTAACGCGCGGAATTCATGAGGAACGCCTTGGTCATCGCCGGGCTCGGCGCGTTCAGACTGTTATTAATGAAATACTGCCGGACGAGCGCGCAGGCGCCGGACACGACTGGAGTCGAATGGCTGGTGCCCGACGATACCGTGTAGAATTGCTGTCCGAGCGGAAAGAAATTATTCGTGTTGCCCAGGGTGCCGCTGTTCGGCAAAGCGCAAACGCCAAACGCATCAAAGCACGAAATCGCGGAACCCAAACTGAACGGCGACGGCGGTGGGACGGTTTGCGGAACGCCCCCGGTAATATGAATTCCGGGTGCGACGAGATCGGGTTTCGTGCGCCCGTCCTTGCACGGTCCGCGGCTCGAAGCGCAGCCGATGTCATCCGCGCTATCGTTGTTGGGGTCGGTCTCCCCGCAACCATCGCTTCCGCTCGACGTGTTGCCGCCGTTAGCAATGGACAAAGAGCGCACGTTCGCGGAAGCGCCTACGGTGATCACGTTTTTTGCCGAACCGGGCGAATCAATTCCCTGGCTGCTTTTCGGCGTGCACGGGCCGGCATTCCCGGCGGCGAACACGAAGGTCATTTCCTGGTTTCCGCTCACGCCGGATTGCGCGTCCCTCACCAGCCGGTCGTAAGTCTGAGAATCGAACGTGTAGACGCCTTTTAAATCCGTGCCCCAACTATTGTTGCCGACACGCGCGCCGCTGCCATACGCGTCCGAAGCCATCGTGGAGAAATTAGGGCTGGTGTAATCACGGCCCGGAGCGCTGTTGTCAAAAATCACCGAGGAACCAACTTTCACGAAAGGACACACACCGACGCCGTAGCTGTAACCCTCGGAATCCACGTGTTGAAAGCCTGTGTAGCCGTCGTAATTGCCAATGATGTGGCCGTTCAGCGTGCCGTGGCCGTCGCAACCAGACAGCGTGCCGCCGGAATGCAGCGTGCCCTCAATGCGCACATAAGCCACGCGACTCGATTGCGCGGTATCGCCATTCCGATAAAGGCCGAAATGTCCCGGAGTCAAAGTGCCATTATCAATTCCGCTGTCCGCCACATCGACGACAAAACCCGACTCGTCGAACTGTTCCTGCGTAAACCCTTTGCTCGCCAGCCACGCGAGATAACCGGGCCCGCTGGGCACGGTGCCGTTCAGGTTGCCCGCAATAATTTGATCCTGCCGTTCATCGCGCAATTTGGGCTGCAGGTATGGCTGGATCGAAATCACATCCGGTTGCGCGGCGACGGCATCCAATTGATCCGTTCTCAAAGAGACGACAATGTTCCGGTAAGGCTCCATCTGGGAATCAACTTGCAGCGGCGCCGTTTTCAACTGGTTAATGAGCGCCATCGTCGCCGCGTTCGAATTCGTATCGGCGATTAATTGAATGGCGAAGTCGGCGACGGTAAAATTTCCGTCGGCACGCTTCGCCGTGAGTGCACGCGCTTCGGGATGAACTTTCAGGTCCTGGGTGTACTCGCCTTCCCATTGGGTAAACTCCGCCGTGCCGGCCCACGTTTGCAATTTTGCGATCGCCGTGGCATCGCCGTAAACGAGATAACTATTTTCCGGAATGTAACTGACCACTTGCACGCCGTTATTCTTCAACTCCGCCAGCCAGCCGGGCTTCACCGGTCCCGCGAATTGCACAAGATGCAGTCGCTTGCCGGTAAACGCACTCCGGGTCCCGCGCAACGCCTTGGTTTCCGGCGTGCTGGTGTCCACTAGCCGCGCGTTCAGGCGAATCACATTCCATCGGTCGGCGATTTCGACGCGATTACTGACGCCGTTGGCCAGCAGCCCGTCATCGGCGGAAAGGACGCTGAACGCTCCGTAGTCACCAACGACTTTGGCGCCCTGGGCCACCAATGCCCTGACCACCACCGGATCTTCGACGCGGAGTTTATGGGGAGCCGCGAACGCAGAAAAAGCGAACGCCAGGATAAACGAAGGAATTAGAAAATAATTGAAAGTTTTCAAAAGCTGTACGGGTTAAAGCAAAATAAACGGCGACCTAGTGGTTCCACTCGCCGACAATTTGCCGAAGGCCTGAACTCATGGATGCCGATTATGCCGGACATGAATGGAAAGTCAATTTTCACGCGTCAGGGAACCACCATCACACGGTAAAACCGTTGCGCGTCGGACAAAATCGAGTCCGTCTGGCTCGCGGTCGTATCGGTCGCGGTGACGTCCGGCGGCAAATCAATCCAATTGGTATCGCCGAGCACGGTGTTGTATTGCACGCGATAAGTTTGGCCCGAGATGGAACTCCACGTGATCGTCAGCATATCGTTCGACACAAACGCATTGTTAATCGCGGGCGGTGAAACGACGACGACGTTGAACGATTTGGCATCGCTCAAATGCTCCTCGTTCACCGCCGCCGGATTGTCGTCGGTCACCACAATCGTCACGGCGTTTGTGGTGTTGGCAAACGAACCGTCCGGTGTCCAAACAAAAACTCCGTTAGTCGAATTGATATCCGCGCCCGCAGGACCGGGGAATATTGTATAGGCCAACGCATTCGTCGGGATGTCCGGGTCTGTCGCCGAATTGCTGATTGTGAGCGTCATGCCGGCGTGAATTGTGCGATCAGCAATCGGCGCCAGCACTGGAGGTTCGTTGCTTTCCAACACCGCGACCGTGAAATTTCGCATGGTGCTCATCGGCGGCGAACCATTGTCCGTCACCACCATCGTAATGATGTTCGTCGAAGGCCCCTGCTCCTCCGTGGGAGTCCAACTAAATATCCCCGTCGTTGGATCCACGAACGCCCCCGCCGGCGCGTTGCTCAAGCTGAAATTCAAGGTCTGCGCCGGCAAATCCGGATCGGCGGCTTTGTTCGTGAACGACAGCGTGTCTTTTTCGAGAATGATAAAATCAGGAATCGCGGCGAGAATCGCCGGATGATTCGCTTCCAGAACGGTCAAAGTGAATGACGTGCTGCTGGCTGCCATCCCATCGCTCACGCTAATGGTGATCGTGCTGGAGCCGGTTTGGCCCGGAAGCGGCGTGAGCGTCACGGTGGGCGCCGCATCGCTTCCGTCAAAAACGATGTGGGCTGCGTCGATCAGGTTCGTGTTTGAACTTTCGGCGGAAAGAACCAGCGATGCCGCGGGAGTTTCCGCGTCGCCGATGACAAAACCAATCGGCCCGGCTGAAGAATCCTGCGCCACCACCACGTTGGTCATGGCCGAAATCGTCGGCGGCGAGTTGACGGAGGCGACCGCGGTCGTTGTATTGTTGGTCGTATTCGAATCCGAAGCGCTGGAGGATACGCTCGCGTTATTGGTCCACGTTCCCGCGGCGACCGCAGTGGCTTGAATCGTAATGGTCGCGTTGCCTTGACTGGCCATCGTTCCCAATGAGGCGGTCAAATTATTTCCCGCACTGATCCACGTTCCCTGGCTGACGGAAGCCGTCGCCAAAGCGAAACCCGCCGGCAACGCATTCGTCACCACCACAGAACCCGCCGGGTTCGGCCCAAGATTCGTCACGCTCAGTGTAAAGGTGACATTGCTGGATGGATTCACGACCGCGGGCGACACGGAACTGCTCAAAGCCAGGTCAGCCGCAGTGCCCGAACAACAAACGGAGTTGCTGATGACCACGCTATCAATATACCAACCGGCGCTGCTCACGCTGCTATCCGTGCCGCAGGACCAGCGAAGTTGCACCGTCTTGCCGGCTGAGGAATCAGGGAGATTCACAATCGTGTTGATAAACCCTCCGGAATTGCCGCTCCACGCCTGGCGTCCGCGCAACGAATTGCCAAACGACCTGCTGATCGTCTTATTGTAACCGCCGGCGATGAAGCTTCCCCCGGCTGACAGAATATCCGTGAACGCACCAGTGCCAATTTTGATCTCCAGCACGCCGCCATCGAAAGCTGTGGCGCTGTTTGCTTCCAGGTTGTAGTAATTTCGAAAACTCAGTTGTGAAGGTTCTCCCGCGGGAAGTGCAATGGCCGGCGTAACCAGCGTGTTTACCTGCGAGGACGAGACTCCCGCTGAAAAAACGGAATTGGGCACGCTGCTGCAAACGGAACTGTTGATGACCCACAACGGCGTGCCGGTGGTCGTCCAGCCGGCGGGCAGTGACAAGCCGCCGTCGAAATTTTCCTGGAAAAGCGCGATCTTTCTTCCAATCGGAAGATCGAAAGTGACCGTGCCGAGATTCGCCGGGCCGTCCTGCAGTTGAAACGTCACGCTGGCGCTGCCGCCGCACGAACCGAGCGCCGTAAACGTGAACGGCATCTCGACCGCCGGGCCGTCTTGCAGGAGCACCCCGTAATTTTGTGGGCCGCTGGGCAATGCCGCGCCGTTGGTCGCGAGCAGTGTGACCACGAGATTGGTGGTGTCCGCTATCCCGATATTTTGCAGCGCGAAATTCATCGTCACCGTCTCCCCGGAATCGACGACCCCATTCGTCGGCAAACAATCTTCGGCGACCAAAGTCGTTCCCGCCGTGACGATGACTGGAAAATACGCGGGCGGAGTCAGGTTGTTCATCAGGTTCGTCCCCACGGGCGTGCCCCATCCCGTGCACAAATCGTAGCCAGCGGTTGCGGGGAAATTGTTGGGGCTGCTCGCACTGAAATTATTCCCCGAGGTGACGTCATGGAAAATGGAGGCATAATCGGCGTTCGTTTTCGCGATCGAATAAATCGCGGGGTTCAGGAAACCCACCGGCGGTTGGCCGCCGCCGGCTGCCTCTTGATTCACGAGTGCCGTGTACGCCGCCCACAATGGCGCCGCGCAACTCGTGCCGCCAAATGTGCCGGTGCCCCCGTTGTTATAAACGACGTAGACGTTGTCGCCCGTCAGCGCCACGTCGGGAACATTGCGCATCGTGGTCGAACCCAGGTTGGCCGTCATGTCGATGCCCTGTTGGTAGGGAGGAATCGCATAGGTCGTGCTGACGCCGCCGCTGCTGCCCACGTAACTTCCCTGGTTCAATCCCCAGTTCCAGACCGTTTCCGAAACATACGCACCGCCCGGCCCGGTCGTGGTCAGAGTCGTTCCGCCCACTTGCGTAATGTTCGTGCTGTCGGAAGGAAACGGAATGGCGCCCGTGAACGCGTCCGAATCGCCGGTCGCGTTGAAAAACGATTGCCCTTGCAGCGCCATTTGCAAAAAGATTTGCTCCGACGAAGGATCGGGCCCACCGCCGCCCCAGGAGCAACCGATTTGCCTGGCAAGATTATCGTTGGCCATGCGGCTCAGGATATCCACCCACGGACTTGGATTCGGCGCTTCGTAAAGAATGATTCGCGAGACGCCCGGCGCCATTGAAATGACCATTTCAATGTCCAACGAAACTTCGCCATTGCCGCTGCCGGGCGTACTCACGCCGCCGTCGATGGCGACAATATTCAACGGAACCGCCGGCAATCCGGCCTGGCTTTCATACGTCGCGATGTCATTCGGATAAAAACCATCGAACTGCAACAGGGCCACGGTTTGGCCAACGCCCGTCAATCGGCCGACCGAATACGCCGCGCGAAAATCACTGCCGCGAAACGCGCCGCCCGGGCCGGAACCCGCGTTCGGTGTGGCTTTCGCTTCCAACGCCGCCGGTCTCAGTCTCGAATTGGGATGCGGAATCTGGTAATTATCCAATCCGCTGATGTGCAAAATAGGAACCGCGAGGTCAAGCGTTGGCTCCGTATTGGGCGCGTGAAACGTGCGGGCCTCTTTCGGATGTTGATATTCCCTCATCTCGACATGGAGCGTCCGCTCGATGTCGGCGACGGAGGCTTCCACGTCAAGGACCACGCGATTCGGATGAGTAGCGGTAACCGTCATCCCATTGCGTCGCGCGAACTGAATCACAGCCTGGTAATCTTCCTCCGTCGGACCAAAGCGGGCGGTAAATTCCTCGGGCGTCAGGTAATGGCGATAATTCGGACTGGCCGGATCATAGATTTGCTGGAGCAGATTGGTCAGTTCATTCTGGTTCCGCAACGGCAGGCCGATGGCGAGTTTGAGGCGGTCCGCACCATCTTCCTTGCCGAGGGGCGTCAGGCGTTTCACCGCCTCAGGGATGTGCCCGCGCAATCGTTGGGGAGGAGCGTTCTGCGCCCGCGTGATGGTGCCGTTTGAAAAGAAGAGAATGGTTGCCCAGAATAGGACAACCGCCCATCGGCGTTGATTAAAACGATACACGCAGTGTCACGGCTAACGGTTCGCCTGTTTTCCGAGGATTCGTTCCTGCAACATCACAGTTTTCGGAACAAAATCAAGCAGGTCCCATGCCCATTGCCGATAATATCCAACCAATCAAGAGGTTGGGCGCACATCCAAACAGAATGACCAACGCTGCCAGAACCAACAAAACAACTTGCGTCAAAACAGTCGGCTTCAGGAGATTATTCGACGAAGCCCCGGGGTCAGTGACATAAATCTGTTTCAAGACCTGCAGGTAATAAAAAAGGGACACTGCGCTCATCGCAACCGCGAGAATGACCAGCCAGAGCAGGCCCAGGTCGGGCGCGCCGGATTTCACCGCGGCGGAGAACACGTAAAACTTGCCAAAGAACCCCGCCAGCGGCGGTATGCCCGCCAGCGAGAGCATGAAAATCAGCATGCAGAATGAAACCAACGGCGCGCGACGGCTCAGCCCGGCAAAGTCGGACATTTTTTCACCGCCCGTCCCCTGCTCCACCACAGCCACCACCCCGAACGCCCCGACCGTCGTGAGGCCGTACGTCACGGCGTAATAAATCAAAGAAGCCAGGCTTTGCTCGCTGTGGGACATGATTGCCAGCAGCATGTAACCCGCGTGCGCGATGGCGGAATAAGCAATCAAACGGCGAACGCTCGTCTGCACAATCGCCACCAGGTTCCCAAGAATCATGGAGAGCGCGGCGACGATCCCGATCACCGGGATCCAACCAGGCGTGTAAGCGTGCCACGCACCGCTGCCTTGAATATCTTTTCCCGCAAATCCGATCGCCATGACTTTCGCAAAAATGAAAAAGCTCGCCACTTTGGAACCGGACGCGATGAACGCCGCGCTCGGTGTCGGTGCGCCCTGATACGCATCTGGCGCCCATAGGTGAAACGGCACCGCGGCAATTTTGAAACCGAAGCCAATCACGACCATCACGATCGCCACCACCAGCAGCGGGTCGAGTCCCTTGTCGGCGAGCGCGGCGGCGATTTGCGGCAGGTTGGTCGAACCGGACAATCCGTAGACGAGGCTCAATCCGAACAACGTGAACGCCGCCGACATGCCGCCAAACAAAAAGTATTTCAACGACGCTTCGGCGGATTTGATGTCGCGCTTATTAAATGCCGTCAGGATATAAAGCGAGAGGCTCGTCAATTCGAGCGCGATAAAAATCATCAGGATGTCTTCCGCGCTCACGAGGAACATCATTCCGATGGCGGCAAACAAAATCAGCGCAAGATATTCACCGATGTGCGTCGTGAAATCCGAATCCATCGACAGCAGGATCGTGAAAATCGTGAGCGCGAGGATTGAGATTTTGACCAATTGCGTCAGCGGATTTATGACCAGCATTCCCGCGAAGGCATTTTCATTCGCGTGCGAAATCAGCATCCAGGCGATTGCGCCCACGCAGCCAACACAGGCAATCATCCCGGCGATGATGAACCGGAAGCGCTGTTCCAATCGGCGCAAAGCCACCAGGTCAATGGCCAGCACTGCCAGCGCCGTCAAAGCAATGATGGTTTCCGGAACCGCGAGTTTGATGAGGTCGACGTAATTCATGACATCCTCCTCAGCCAATCAAACAGCGGCGAATCGAAGCTCGGCACAATCAAATCGAGCAACAGGCGCGGAAACAAACCGATGACCAATGAAACCACGATCAAAAGGATTGCGCCCAATTTTTCCTGCGGCGAGATCGGCGGCATCGGTTCATGCGCGTGCGCTTCCTTTTCTTCGGGTTCGCCAAAGAATGCTTTCAGCATGACGCGCAGAGTGTAGGCGACGCCGATGAGGATTCCCACGCCGGTCAAAACCGCCAGCGTCGGGAACGCTTTCCACGCACCGACGATGACTTGAAATTCCGCGGCGAACCCGCTGAATCCCGGCATGCCCATCGAGGCGATGCTCGCGATGATAAACGTCACCGCCGCGAACGGCAGCAATTTGCTCAAACCCATCGCCTGTAACTCGTCCAGATTGCGCGTGTGCGTGCGGTCGTAAACCATGCGGCCCACGACGGCGAAGAGCAGCCCAGCGATGATGCCGTGCGAGAACATTTGCAGCACCGCGCCGCTCAGGCCGATGGTGTTCAGGGTCATCAAGCCGAGCAGCACAAAGCCCATGTGACTCACGCTCGAATAGCCGATGACGAATTTGAAATCGTTTTGCACCAGTGCGACCATCGCGCCGTAAAGAATGCCGATGATGGCCAGAATGGCGAAAAAGTCCTGCCATTCCTTCAGACCCTCGGGAAACAGAGTCATCGCCACACGCAAACAGCCATAAGCGCCCAATTTCATCACCACACCCGCGAGGAGCATCGAGGCGGCGGTGGGCGCAGCGACGTGACCAGTCGGCGCCCAAGTGTGGAACGGCCACATGCCGGCGAGGATTGCAAAACCAATAAACACCAGCGGAAACGCCCACAACTGGAAACTGTGCGGAAACGGATATCGGGCGAGTTCCGTAATATCAAACGAGTGCGCGCCGGAAACCACGTAAGCGGCGATCAAGCCAACCAGGACCATTGCGCTGCCAATGAAAGAATACAACGCCAGTTTCATCGCGCCATATTCGCGACGCGTCGAACCCCAAATCGCGATGATGAAATATTTCGGCACGATGGCGATTTCGTAGAACACGAACAGCAGGAACAAATCGAAGCTGAGGAACACGCCGTAAACGCCGCCAATAAGCGCGAGGTAAAAGGCGAAAAATTCCTTGGTGCGATGCTCTACATTCCATGAGAAAAGAATGCCCGCGACCGCCGCCAATCCCGTCAGCAAAACCAGCGTCAGGCTGATGCCATCCGTGGCGAGATGATAATGAATGCCGAGCGAGGGAACCCAATCGCACGTCGCGACCGGCATTATTTTGTCGGCCCCAGCGACCGCGACGGCGTCTTTATATTGAATGATTCCGGCAATTCCCGCGACCAATCCAAGCAACGCAAATACCAACGCCACCGCCCGCGCGAGCGGCGCGTTGCCCCTCGGCAGGAGCATCAGCACCAGCACCCCGATGAATGAAATGTAAATGGTCCAGGCTAACATCATGAAATTTTTCGCCACCTGAGATAGCACCAAGCGAGACGATCTTTTCCGGCACGCTGAAAGCGTGCTACAAGACAGCCCAGGGCAGCGCCCTGGGAACAGGCATTCCCAAACAAATCCAAGCCCTGAAAGGGCGTTACAAAATCAATCCCACACATATCGTTCATCGACGGCGACATTATATCGTTTGCAAAATTCGCGAAACTCATCCTTGAAATCCTTCTGCTTGTGATGTTCCGGCTGCCCCTGGATGTAATCACGAACTGCTTCCGCATTCGATTGACTGACCGAAAACACACCGTAGCCACTTTGCCACGTGAATTCCTAATCCCGTTATCTTTCATCCATTTGCTTGAACCCTTCTTCACTTCCTCAACCAACTTGCATGCGGCAAGATTTTTAGAAAGCTGACAGAGGACGTGAACATGGTCCGCAACGGAATTTATAATTAATGCCGGAGATTCGAGATTTTTGAGAATCCCCGCCACATATCCGTGCAACCCTTCGCGTACGCCATCAGAAATGATTGGACGGCGCTCCTTCGTGCTCCAAATCGTGTGGATCAATATGTTGGCTAAGGATTGCGGCATTTTGTAACGCCCTTTCAGGGCTTGGTAATCTTTCGCGATTCGTAACCCAGGGCGTTGCCCTGGGCTGTCTTGTTTTGCGCCTTTGGCGCTGCAATTGGCTCCGCTTTAAACATTCTTCGAATCGATGTATGTCGTACTGTTTTCATTTCTTACTAAAATGGCAATTGCTTCACCATTTCGGTGACGGTGTGGTTGATGACGCCCAACAGGAGCTGCGGGTAAACGCCCAGCACAAACATCAGGGCGATGGGCACGGCGAGCATCACACGCTCGCGCGTCGTCAGGTCGGGAAGCGTCGACCACTTCGCATTCAGCGGTCCGTTAAAGACTCGTTGCAAGACGGTCAGGATGAAAATCGCGGTGACCAGCAGTCCGATGACCGAAAGCGCCGCGGCCCACATCGTGAGCGGAAACACGCCTTTGAAAATCAGGAATTCGCCGATGAATCCATTCAACCCCGGCAGGCCGAGCGATGAAAACAGCGTGATGCCCATCAAACCGCAGAACACCGGCGCCACTTTGCGAATGCCGCCAAAATCATTCAACCCGCGCAATCCCCCGCTCCGCTGCTCCAGCAACGCCACAAACCAGAACAACGTCGCGGCAGTCAACCCGTGATTGACCATTTGCAAAATCACACCGCTGAGTGCCGCGGATTTTTCGGCAATAGGATTGACCAACGACGAGCCCGCCGTGGCCACGGCAAAAATGGCGAGCAAACAGTAGCCGAGGTGATTGATCGAGGAATAAGCAAAGATGCGTTTCAAATCGCGTTGCGCAAACGCCGCGCTCGCGGAGAAAACAATGGTGAGCACTGCCAGCACCAGTAACGGCGTGCGAAACACGTGCAGTTGATTCGGGAAAATCGGCAGCAGGATGCGGAGGAAACCGTAGACACCCATCTTGGACATCACGCCGGTCAGCAACATGGTTGTGCCGCTCGGAGCTTCAGTGTAGGTCGACGGCAACCAGGTATGGAACGGCATCAACGGCACTTTCACCGCGAAGCCGAGCAGCGCGCCGAAGAAAATCACGTTCATCATGGCGGTGGCGCTGAGCGTGTGGCCGAAGAGTTGAAAATTGAAATTTCTGGCAACATCCGCCGCGATGCCGTCGATCCGGCCCAGACCGGCAAGGTCAGTGAAATCGAACATGCCCGGGTTCGCGCCATTTTTCGTGGCAAGAAAAATTCCGAGGAACGCCAGCAGCAACCCGATGCTCCCGACCATGGTGTAAACAAAAAATTGCATGGCGGCAGCGGCGCGTTGCGGACCGCCCCAAAGTCGCACGAGGAAAAACGCGGGAACCAAACTGAGTTCCCAAAACAGGAACCAGTGGAAAAAGTTCAGCGCTGTGAAGGTGCCGAACAAACCGGATTCCAAAAACAGCACCATCGAGAAATACAGGTGCGGACGATCCTCATTGCGCCACGAGGCAAGCATCGCCATCGGGGTGATGAGCGCCGTCAACAGCACCATCACCAAACCGAGTCCGTCCACGCCGACGCGATATTCCACGCCAAGCGAGGGAATCCATTGATGCCGTTCTTGAATCGCGAAGCCATTGGCCGACGAATCAAACATCGCCCACATTCCAAATGCCAGCGCCAGCGAGACCAGCGCTGTGCCCATCGCCAATCCCCGCGAAAGAGTTTTGTTATCGCCGCGGCCGAACGCGAGAACGAGCGCGCCGGCGAACGGCACGAACGTCAGGATGGTAATGATCGGGAAATCGCTCATGACGGGTGCCACCCCCAGATCAAAAGCAACGCCAGCGCGGCGAGGGCA
>DASZPR010000275.1:0-3702 GCA_035550235.1 Verrucomicrobiia bacterium
GTCGGGCCGGGCGAAGGGCATTTTGGTTTGCTGGGAATTTCGGAACGCGCCAAACGCCTCGGCGCGGAACTTTCCGTGAACACGGAACCCGGTCACGGCACGACGGTGCGGGTCCGCGTTCCCATCGATCAGGAAAACACCCCCTCGCCTGATCTTGCTCCGCCAGAAGCTGTATTATGAAAAACGGTGCTAAAATCCGAATTCTCGTCGCGGACGATCATTTTGTGGTGCGCATGGGTTTGACCGCGTTGGTCAACACCGAACCGGATCTGGAAGTCGTGGGCGAAGCTGTTGACGGCGCGCAGGCCGTGAGTGCGTTCGACAAACACAAACCTGATCTTGTCCTCATGGATTTGCGCATGCCGGTGAAAGACGGGGTTCGCGCGACGGCCGAGATCAAAGCGAAGCATCCGAATGCACGTGTGTTGATGCTGACCACCTTCGATGGCGACACGGATATTCATCGCGCCATGGAAGCCGGCGCGCAGGGTTACGTGCTCAAAAATACGACGGGCGATAAACTGATTCCGGCACTGCGCGCGGTGGCAGCGGGTCAAAAATGGATCCCCAAGGAAATCGCCACGCGGCTGGCATCGCGGAATTTATTCGAGGACCTCACGCCGCGCGAGTTGCAGGTTTTGGAGCAAATGGCCAAGGGCCTGGCAAACAAGGAAATTGCCGACGTCCTCAAAATCACGGGGCATACGGTGAAAGATCATTTGAAGAGCATTCTTGGAAAACTCCACGTGGCGGACCGCACCGAAGCGGTGACGGTCGCGCTCCAACGTGGCATCATTCATCTGTAATTGCGGACTGCCGATTAACGGCCGACCCACAGCACGTCGAGATTTCCCGGGCCACCACGGCCACCTCGCGGACGGCCTTCAGCGGGCGCATTCGTTTCCGCGTTGGCGGAAGCGGCTTGCGGCGCGCGTTCCGTGCAGATCAGCACGATGCGATTATTTTTTGAATCGAGCGAACAGGTTTTGCAGCCTGCCTTGGTCTCCACATTTTGTTCGACGGCAAAACTCGTCGGGCTGCTCTCCTTGATGATCGTGAGCGTGCCGTCGCGTTGAGAGCTGAATGCTTCCATCGTGTTGGGATTAAACCCGCCGCCGTCCGTGCCGTTGCCAATGGGAAGCGTCGTGAGGACTTTTCCATCATCGGCATTAAGAATAACACAGACATTCGGACGGGCGCACATCGCGAACAGAATATGGTTCTTCACATCCAAGCCCAATCCTCCGGGCTGACCGGCGGTCGCACCGAGATCGTATTTGGTAATAACCTTCTGCGTTTTCAGATCGACGACCGCGATTTTTTTCTCATCTTCCACGTCGACATACAATTTGCCAGCGCCATCGCTCTGCGCCTGTTCCATCGCGCCGCCGACATCGATCGTGCCGGCCACTGAACCATCCTTCGGATCAATCATCGTGATGCTCGGGGAAACATGGCTAAAAATCAGAACGTGGCCCGTAAACGGTTCGAGCAGAATTCCGTCAGGACGGCCCTGCACTTCGATGCTCTTAGTTTTTTGCATCGTCTCCGGGTCAAACATGCTGACGGGATTGCTGCTGGCGAAACCGTGATGCGATTTCGAATCAATCGCGACGCCGTGGCCGCCGACGTTGGTGATGGAGCCGATGAGCTTGTGATCGTCCAAACCAAAAACATAGGTTTGGTTGCCGCGCGGAACATAAACCTTGCGGCCATCGTTATCGGCATAAACATAATCGATGCCGCCGCTGCCCATCACTTGAGTGGTATCAAGAACTTTGTAAGGCGAGTCGGCTGCCTGCGCGAAGGTGTTGACGGCGAGAACACCCATTCCCGCAAGCGAGCAGAGAAGTAGAAAGTTTTTCATAGGATGATTTGATTTTGGAAGAAAGTTATTTCAACCCCGGCTCCTTTAATCAATAGCTTTCTGGATTATGACAAAGAGTTAATAAAGGAGCGGGAGTGGATGAACAACTCAACCTCCTGAAACAAACGGGATTGGGAGCCTATAACAAATGGATTGGTCGTCTGCGATGGCCGGGCGCGTCACTCCATGCGCGCCGCTCGGTTGCAATAGGACGGCGCGCACGGAGTGACGCGCCTTACCGCCAAACGCATTTTGTTGCACTGGTTTAAGCCGAGTGCAACTCGGCGTTCCGTGAAGAAGATTATTGCGCCGGCAATCCGGCCGGTACGGTGCTGGCGGCGCGCTGGATGGTTTCAGCCGAGTTCAGATCAATCCAATCCAGGTCTGCAACGCCGCTTTTCACCGTCCATTTCAACTGATTCTGCCCCTGCGACAACGCCATGGTGCCGACATTGATTTCGCTCCAGCCTTTGTCTGAAATCGTGATCGTTCGGGTGTCGTCGCCGACTTTCAATTCCACCACCGCAGGACCGCTCGATGCTTTGGCTTTGGCGATGACTTTGCATTGCCGGAGAGTATCGCTCGCAATTGTGTAGCTGGTCCACTCGCTCGATCCGAGCGTGATGTATTGTCCGGATGCCGCCCGGTTCGTACCCGTGGAGGTGATGGTCACCGGCTCGGACAGGCGATAGAACCGCGAATGTTGATCGGGATTTTTTACAAAGTACGATTTGTTCATTCCATCCGCGCCGTAATTTTCCGCTTCAATTCTCGCGGGCACGCGGCGCATCATGGCATTGACCACGTCCGGAAAATAAACGCAGTTCTCGAGGCGAATATTTTTGAGCAATTCGTCAAACGCGCGTTGCGCAATCTCGGGCGCGGGTTTCTCTCCGCCGCGAGAGTAATCAATCACCGCCTGCCAATTGGCGGGCATATTGATTGAATATGGCGTGTTGCGCGTGTCCATTTTTTTCCAGGGCCAAAACGACCAGCCGATATTGTGCGCCTCAAAATATTGCGTGGTGGCCCAATAAATGGCGTCGTCGCGCTCACCGGTTTCACCGACCCAGATGGGCGCGTTGAAACGAGTCCGGTAATCAAGATACTTCTGGATACTTTTCACCGTCGTCGGATTGTCCCAGCAGTAATAATGAAACTGGTACACCATGTTTTTATCGAACGGCGCGCTGAACACCGTCCAGTCGTTCGCCCAATCCGCGCCTTCGACGATGATGATATGCTTTGAGTCGATTTCGCGGATGGCCGCAGTGAGGCGTTTATACAGCGGTTCCAATTGGGCCTTATAGGTGTGCAAAGCGCCGGTGCGCGCGGGCAAGGGCTCGTTCAATAAATCATATCCCGCAACGGCCGGCTCATCCCGGTAACGCTTCGCAATCGTGGTCCAAAGAGCAACCAATTCGTCCTGGTACTTTTTCTCCATGAAAAGCTCGGGCTTGTCGTCGGCGCTGTCATCGATGTTTTGGCCCGTCTGCCCGCCGATGGCCGCGTGCATATCAATGATGACGTAAATACCGTTCGCCTTGCACCATTTCACGAGGTTGTCCAAAAGCGAAAAACCTTCCTCCGAATACACGGTGGAATTTTCATCGGTCACGAACAAGCGCGAATTCAGCGCGGGCCGCACGGAATTGTAGCCGAGTTGCGCGAGGCGTTGAATGTCCGCTTCAGCGACGTAACTTTTGCGGAACTCCGTCCAGAAACGTTTGGCGTTCTCCGGGCCGATCAAATCATTGACGAGTTTTTCGATGCGGCGCGGGCGGTCGGCTTCATTGCCAAATTTCCACATGTAGCCTTCGGGCAACAGCCAGTTG
>DASZPR010000276.1:0-3360 GCA_035550235.1 Verrucomicrobiia bacterium
CGTGACCGTCGCGGCGGCTGAAGTGGCCGTTGGTTTGGCCTTAATCGTGGCGCTCTATCGCAAGCGCCAGACGGCCCACTTGGAAGACCTGACGCACGTTTCGGAAGCATACGACCCTCGCGGGTAGTCTTGATGAAATTAGCACTTTTACCCTGGATAATCCTGTTCCTGCCGCTCGGCGCGGCAGGGGTGATCACGCTGTTCACGCAGCGCAATCGCCAGGTCAGCGCCACGCTCTCGGTCGGCGCGGTTGTGGTGGGATTCATTCTATCTGTAATCTTTGTGAAAATGGTTGGCTGGCAGCCGGCGACCTCCGAAGTGGCCGTGAACTGGCTTTCAGTAGGGCCGTTGCAGGTTGATTTTGGATTGCACTTCGACCCGATGAGTCTTGCGATGATGCTTATGGTCACCGGCGTGGCCAGCCTCATCCATATTTATTCGATGGGTTACATGCACGACGACGAGAGTTACTCGCGATTCTTTGCGTGCCTCAGTCTGTTCACGTTCTCGATGCTCGGCATCGTGCTCGCGAATAATTTTCTGCAACTGTTCATTTTCTGGGAATTGGTAGGCGTGTCGAGCTATCTGCTGATTGGTTTTTGGTACGGCAAAGCTTCGGCAGCGGATGCAGCGAAGAAAGCGTTCATCACAAACCGGCTGGGAGATTTCGGTTTCATTCTCGGCATTCTGACCATCTGGGCCACGCTGCATTCGCTCAACATCGTTGCTTTGCACGATGCTTTGAAAGCCGACCCGCAGGCGTTGGGAACGGTCGCGACTGTGGCGGGATTGTTGATTTTCTGCGGCGCCGCCGGCAAGTCCGCGCAATTCCCGCTGCACGTTTGGTTGCCGGATGCCATGGAAGGCCCCACGCCCGTCTCCGCGCTCATCCACGCCGCGACGATGGTGGCCGCGGGTGTTTACATGCTGTGCCGCGTGTTTTTCATTTTCACGCCCGACGCGCTGCAAGTGATCGCCTGGATCGGCGGATTCACGTCGTTGCTCGCGGCCCTGATCGCGGTGCAGCAAAATGACATCAAACGCATCCTCGCTTATTCGACCCTCTCGCAACTCGGTTATATGGTGATGGCGGTCGGGTTGAACGGTCCGCCCGCCGCGATGTTTCACCTTACCACGCATGCGTTCTTCAAAGCGTTGCTGTTCCTCGGTGCCGGCTCGGTAATTCTCGGCATGCATCACGAGCAGGACATTTGGAACATGGGCGCGTTGCGGAAGAAAATGCCCGCGACCTTCTGGACCTTCATGGTGGGCACCCTCGCGCTGGCCGGCTTGTGGCCCTTCAGCGGATTTTTCAGCAAGGACAGCATCCTCGGTCAGGCCTTTGGGCAACATAATTATATTCTCTTCGGTATCGGCGTATTTGTCGCGATGCTGACATCGTTTTACATGTTTCGGCTGGTGTTCGTGGTGTTCTACGGCAAAGCCAAAACCGACGCGGCAGGACACGCGCACGAATCGCCGGGCGTGATGGTCTGGCCGCTTCGCATCCTGGCGATCGCGAGCATCCTCGCGGGAGGATTTGTCGGGGTGGAAGAAATTTACCTGAAACAATTCCCCTCAGAGACGACCGAGCAAGCAGCGAGTTTTGCGCATCACCTGTTTGCTCCGTTCATTGCTGCGCCAGCAGCGGCGTTTCTGGGATTGGGTGCACTCGCGCTGGGTTTCATCGGCGCCTACGCGCTCTACGCCAATACGGATAAAGATCCGCTGCCGGAAACTCTGGGCGCGCTGTCTCGCGCCATGCGCAATCGTTTTTACTTTGATGAGATTTACGAGGCCACGGTGATCCGCTTGCACAACATGTTGGCGGCGATCGCGGGCGGCGTTGATTGGTGCATCGAGAATGTCTTCATCGGGTTCGTGCGCGGCGGAACGGATTTCTCCGGGCGGGCCTTGAGGTTATTGCAAAACGGAAATCTCCAGACCTACACGTTCCTGTTCGCGCTGGGTGTGGCGCTGGTCTTATATCTGGTTTTAGGAAAATGAATCTGATTCAACGCAAAGACGCGAAGATGCAAAGGCGCTACGAAATGCACGCTTTTGTTGGTTCTTTGCGTCTCTGCACCTTTGCGTCTTTGCGTTAAGAATGAGCATATTAACTTACATCCTGGGTGTGCCGCTGGCAGCCGCGATTGTGCTCGCGTTCGTGC
The DNA here is from genome assembly GCA_035550235.1 of Verrucomicrobiia bacterium. Taxonomy (GTDB): domain Bacteria; phylum Verrucomicrobiota; class Verrucomicrobiia; order Limisphaerales; family DASXHY01; genus DASXHY01. Next base: position 2,172 of record DASZPR010000276.1, read on the forward strand.
CGCGCAATTTTGCAGTAATCATGCGCTTTGTGGCCATTGCGGCCACGCTGATTTCGGCAGTGTTGGCGATTGTAATGTTCACGCGATTTCAGGCTGGCGCGCCCGGGTATCAATTCGAGCAACAGATCAATTGGGTCCAATCGCTCGGCATCAGCTATCACGTGGGCGTGGATGGCATCAATGTGGGACTCGTGTTAATGGGCGCGATTGTGGCGTTTGCGGCGGCGTGTTGTTCGGGGGGCATTAACTCGCGCGAAAAGGAATTTTACATCCTGCTGCTCGTGATGAGCGGCGGCATCCTGGGCGCGTTCGCATCGCTCGATCTATTTTTCTTTTATTTCTTTCACGAATTTGCGTTGGTGCCGACGTTCATCATGATCGGCCTTTGGGGGCGCGGTGAACGGAAGAATTATGCTACATTCCAAATCACGCTCTACCTGAGCATTGGCGCGTTGATAGCGCTGATTGGATTGATCGCGCTTTACACCCAATCCGGTGCGCAGACGTTCGATATTCCGAAAATGACGGAATACATTCGCAGCCACCCGTTGTCGACCAGCGCGCAGAATTTCATTTTCCCGCTGCTGCTATTCGGTTTTGGAATTTTGGTTTCATTGTGGCCGTTTCACACGTGGGCGCCGATGGGTTATGGCTCGGCACCGGCGCCCACCGCGATGCTGCATGCGGGCGTGCTGAAAAAATTCGGACTCTACGGTTTGATTCGCGTGGCGCTGCCACTGATGCCCGAGGCGGCGCATTCATGGGTTCAAACTATCGCGTGGCTTGCGCTCGGCAACCTGGTTTATTGCGGCTGGGTGGCGATGCGTCAAAAGAATTTCAACTGGCTCATCGGTTATTCCAGCGTGGCGCACATGGGATTTATTTTTCTCGGCATTGCGACGCTCGGCCTGGTCGGCGTGACGGGTGCGGTGCTGGTGATGATTGCGCACGGTTTCCTGGCGGCGCTGACCTTCGCGCTCAGCGGTTATGTGTATCAACAAACCGGCACGCTGGAGATCAATGAACTGGGCGGCCTGTTGCGCAAGCTGCCATTCATTGGCACAGCGTTGATCATGGCGGCGTTCGCGGGTTGCGGATTGCCGGGCTTTGCGAATTTCGCCGGTGAAGCCACGGTATTGTTCGGCGCCTGGAGCGTGCCGGCGTTGCGCACGGTGACGGTTCTGGCCTG
>DASZPR010000277.1:0-8701 GCA_035550235.1 Verrucomicrobiia bacterium
GCAACGCCGACCAGGTTCGTCTCAAAGGCGTTTGATCTTCGATTGAGTGTTGGTGAACCATTGTGCACGATGGTGTTTTTTAAATCTTTTTACATACAATTTAGAGAACCAATCGTGTGATGAGATCGCGGAATACCCCTGAAAATAAAGGACAAAATGAACATTGGTGCCGGTGGTCGGACTCGAACCGACACGACTTTTTATGGTCCCAGGATTTTAAGTCCTGTGCGTCTGCCATTTCGCCACACCGGCAATATTGAAAGTCGGTCATTTGCGAGCCGAACCGACTTTCGTTCCAGATTAACCAGGTGCATGTCGATGCAAGCCATTGCAAAGTCACGCAAGCCTTGCTGGATAGTTATCACAAAGTCTTTGATAGCCGCAAGCGCAGCGTGCGGGGACTTTGGAGCGAACGGTCATTATTATGCGAATTTTATGGTGTCGGATGGCTTGGGGCATAAAACTTCGCAATTCGTGCCATTCAAGGGTGTCGGGCGTGCTGAGGCCAAAGCAGATTACGACCGACTGCGCGTGGAGCGCGACGACGACCGGCTCCGTCCGCTCGGCCTCACGCCGAAACTCAGCGATTACTTCAAAGGTTCTTACGCCAAACACCTGAACGCGATGGGGAAGCGGAATTCCACCGTTAAGAAAGAAACCGGCTGCCTGTATAAGTGGTGCGAAAAACTGGGTCATCTGCGGCTGAAGAAAATCCGGACGCATCACATCACACGGGTTCTCACCGATTTGCACGAGGAAGAATATTCTGGGCGCTCCATTAGCCTTTATTTGATCGCCTTCCGACTGATCCACTGATGAGGGATATCAATCATGGACACCCGAAGCGGCGTAACTACGTTTACTTCGAAAAACGATTACAAGAAACAACTGAACGCCGCCGGCAAGCGAGATTCCGCGCTCAAGAAAGACCGCCACAGTTGAATTTCCTGCCACGATGGTCGCTCAGCGTTATGCACTCGAGTTCCTGCTGATATACCGGCACATGCGGCTGATTATGACGGATTCATTTGCCCTTACCCGTTAGAAATTTGAAATTGTCTCCAATGGTATTCAACAGTTTTGAAGTGCGGCATGGTTGATGCTAGCCTCCAATTGGCACAAGCAACCTTCGTCTGATTCCGAAAAGGAAAGTTCGTGGTTGCGTTGTGCGGGCAGGCCGAGTGTTTGGTCTTGCTGAACGACTCGTGAAGATTAAAGTCCAATCAATCTAGATTGTGGCAAAGTACCGAATAACAGGATTGCTGATGGTGTGCCTGGGATTCGCCGGGAGATCGGCTTTTGGCCAGACATTCACCGACATGTTTGCGGACCGTCAATCGGTCACAGGCTCGGCTCTGTTTATCTACGGGTCAAATGTAAATGCAACCGTGGAACCACTGGAGCCATTGCACGCCGGCAAAGTCGGCGGTCACTCGGTTTGGATGTCGTGGACCGCGCCTAATAATGGATTGCTCATGCTCACCACTGCGGGGAGCGGATTTGATACCTTGCTGGGGGTTTATACCCTGCGTCAGGGGACAAATAATCCGATGAGCCGTTTGCGGGAAGTGGCGGCGGACGACGATGATAATTCGAGCTACGCACTCAGCTCCTCTTTGTCATTCGGCGCGACTTCGAACCAGACGTATGAAATCGCGGTGGACGGTTTTAATGGCGCGACGGGCAACCTTTCGTTGCAATTGACCTTCCTTTCTTCAACCAACCTGCAGCCGACCGTACTCCGTCGTCCGGGCGATCAGGCCCTGCGCATTGGCGATCCGCTGATTCTTTCGATCGGGATTGTGCGGGTGCACGATATGAATTTGACCTGGTATTTAAATGGGAACCCGATCACGGACGACAGCGCTTCACCCACGCTGGTCATCCCCAGTTTGCAGCGCACGAATCTGGGTTTTTACACGGTAAAATTGCAGTTGGAGGACGACAGTTTTCGCAGCACACCGGTGGAAGTGCAGGTCAACTCAGAGGGCGATCAGAGCGTTCTGGCCCGATACAAGGCGGCGGATGCCGATCAATCGGGCCTGAGGCGCGGACATGGTGGCGTGACGCTGGGTTATAATGGCACGCAGATCTTTAACACGACGAATTCCATCCGGGACACGAATGCGCCCAGTATTTGCGGGGCGGCGGGCGGCGCGCCGTATTGGTTCGCCTACCAGGCGCCCACCAACGGGATCATGACCGTGGATACTACCGGCAGCTCGTTTCCAACCCTGCTCGGAGTTTTTACTTATGATGGAACCTTCACCAATTATTTGCAGCTTATTGCAGTCACGTGCGATATCACCAACGGTCCCAATGGATTGCCAACCCAGATTGATTATGTGACCGATAACGGCAGAAATTATTTCATCGTGGTGGATGGCGTGAATGGCGCTCGGGGTATTGCCCATCTCAATTATTCGTTGACGCCTGGATTTCCGCCGTTGGCGCCATTGATCTCAACGCAGCCGCAGTCGTTGACGGTGTCGAAGCAAACGGATGTGGCGATGAGCGTGGTAGCGGGCGGCACGCCCCCGATGGCTTATCAGTGGTTCCTGAACGGCTCGCCTTTGAAAAACCAGACCAACGCGAGCCTTCTTTTCGGCAATCCCCGCACTCAGGATACCGGCGCCTACACGGTGGTGGTGACGAATGCGGTGGGCGCAGTCACGAGCTCGCCCGCGTGGATGAATGTCATTACGGGACCGATTACGCAGGTAAATGTAGCCTCCAACTGGATGATTGCCGGCTTTCCGGCAGCCCGCGGCTATCAATACGTGGCGGATTGCTGTCTTAGCGGGCCGTCGAGCGGGTGGTATCCATGGACGAATGCATTTGCTGATTATGGCGGCATTGTCTGGCTTACGAATGTGATCAACAAGGATGCCTTGTTTCTTCGAGTACATTCGCCATGATGAACGTCGTCGCGGATTTTTTATGTATTTCCTGAACCGTGAATAGCCACAGCCATTTTTCCTGCCTGATTGTTGACGACGACTCCGGCTTCGCATCAATGCTCACAAAGATCGTGCAACAACAGGGTGGGAGGGTGACTGGCTGTGGGGATCTGAAGAGCGCCCGCGGAGAAATTGGGCGAGGGGTCTTCGATGTGGTTGTGCTCGACAACCGCCTGCCGGACGGCACCGGGTATGAGTTTTATTCCGAGTTGGAACGCGTTTGCCCGCAGTCGATTGTCATCATGATCACCGGCGTGCCGGAACTGAGCCAAGCGGTAGAACTGACGCGAAATGGCTTGTTTGATTACCTGACCAAGCCGTTAAACGTGAATGATTTCGCCGCTTGCCTGGAGCGGGTTCAACAACGGTTGAGCCACCCGGATCCTTTTGCGGGAACGGCGGAATTGATGGGCAACTCGACGGCCATTCGCGAGGTGATTCAATCATTAACGCAATTGGCACGGCACCCGACTTCCACGGTTTTGTTGCTGGGTGAAACCGGCACCGGAAAGGATCTGGCGGCGCGGATGTTGCATCGGTTGACCGCCGCGAACCGCTCGCCGGAACCGCCGTATGTGCCATTGAACTGCTCGGCGGTGCCCGCAGAAATGTTCGAGGCGGAATTGTTCGGCGCCGAGAAGGGCGCCTACACCGGAGCGGAAAAGAAGCGGGAGGGACTGATTGCCGCCGCCGAAGGCGGTACGCTCTTTCTGGATGAAGTTACCGAGACGCCCATGCCGCAACAGGCGAAGTTACTGCGGTTTTTGGATTCGCACGAATATCGCCCCTTGGGTGGCAATGCATTGAGGCAATTCACCGGTCGCGTAGTCGCCGCCACCAACCGGACGCTGGCAGACGAGGTGCGGCAGGGTCGATTTCGCGAGGATTTGATGTTCCGGCTGAGCGTGGCCACGGTGCGGCTGCCCCCGTTGCGGGAACACATTTCGGATTTGGAATTGCTCACACAGAAATTGCTGGCTGAATTATGTGACAAATACGACCGCAAGCAGCCAACCGTCCGGCAGTCGGACATCATTGCGCTGCGCGATTATCATTTCCCCGGCAACGTGCGTGAATTGCGCAACTTGCTCGAACGTGCATTGTTGCGGACCTCGGAAACGGCGGCAGTGTTGGCTTTCGATTCGGCGTGGTTAAGCAGTGGCGCGCGGGTGGAAACAGCTTCCGTCGGAAAATCGCGTCCCTCGTTGCCGCCGGACCGGCAATTGAACGCGCTGGAGACGCAGGAGTATTGCCTGATCCAGGAGGCCTTGCGCTGCGAGGATGGAGGGATTCGGCGCGCGGCCGCTCGGCTCGGCATCACGCATCAGGCGCTAATGCGGCGACTGGAGAAGTGGCCTGAACTTCGTCATACAACGTCGCGATCGAATTAAAAGCGATGGTTCGATTCCGGACCAATTTCCGGACCGTGCGCGGCACGAAAGCGGACCGAGAGGCCTTCGCCGCATGGCTGTCGGTGGTGGCACCGTGTTTGCTCGAATTTTTTTTCGGAACCCGACGATGCAACGCTTCAACACTACGCCAGCCATTGCGTTTCGTTTGGCGCTGGCGATGTTTGTCGTCGGCGTCTCGATTTCACAATTGCGCTCACAATCCACTAACTCTCCGGCGGCCAGCCGTCTGGTTGAATTTGCCGGCAAAGTGGAAGTGACGGTTGCGGGAACGAACGATTGGCATTTGGCGGTCACGAACCAATGGCTGAAACCGGGCGACCGGCTGCGGACCGATCGCGATAGCCGGGCAACGCTCCAGTTATCGGATCGCAGCACCATTCGCGTGAACCAGTTGACGACAATTGAAATCCGTCCTCCTACGCCGCCGGCGCGGCATCGATTCAGCCTGAGGCGAGGGGCATTGTTTTTCCTTGATCGCGAGAAGCCGGCGGATGTGGAGTTCGAGACCCCGCTCACGAGTGGAGCAATTCGCGGGACGGAGTTTTTCCTGACCGTTGCAGAAACGAATCAGGCCACGTTTCTGGCGATGCTCGACGGCGCCGTGGAGCTTTCAACGGCATCAGAGCAACTGAGGCTGACGAATGGCCAACAAGTGCTGGTGAATGCCGCAGGACCGGCGCAGATGCCGGCGGTGTTGCCGGCGGTCAACTTGATTCAATGGAGCTTTTATTATCCGGCAGTGGTAAATGTAGCCGATCTTTCGTTTACGGCGGATGAAACGAAGGTCCTGGCGAAATCGCTCGCCGCGTACGAGAGCGGGGATTTGCTGCGTGCGCGCGCCGAAGCCCCTGCAGAAATGGCGGAGCATTCGGCGAGCACGCGCGTGTATTTCGCGGCCCTAAAACTCGCGGTCGGCCAGGTCGAAGATGCGGAGCATTTGGTGGCAGGCGCAAATTCACTGGGCCAGCCCGTGCGAGAGTTAATTGCTGCGGTGCGATTCCAGACGATCTCCAGGTTACCCATGCCAACCAACGGCAGCGGCTGGCTGGCGCGGTCGTATTATTTACAGTCGCGTTCGTCGCTTCCCGAGGCGTTGAATGCGGCCAGGCAGGCGACGCGCATGGCGCCCGAGTTTGGCTTTGCGTGGGCGCGCGTGGCGGAATTGGAATTAGGTTTCGAACATCGCGATGACGCCGAGCGCGCTTTGGGTCGGGCACGGCAACTGACACCCCTCGACGCTCAGGCCGTGGCGCTGGAGGGCTTCCTCGCATTGGCGGATAATCATCCCTCGCAGGCCGAGCAATGGTTTGATCGCGCATTGGCGATTGATGGCTCGTTGCCGACGGCCTGGGTTGGACGCGGCCTGGCGCGCGCGCAATCGGGCAATGACGACGGGGCTCGGCGGGATTTTCAGATCGCGGCGACGTTGGAACCCAATCGCGGATTGTTCCGCAGTTATCTCGGCAAAGCTTGGAGCCAGTCGGAAGAAGATGCATTGGCGGAAAAGGATTTGCGGTTGGCGAAAGAACTGGACCCGGCGGACCCGACGGCGTGGCTTTATTCCGCCTTGCACCATTATCAAACGCACCAGGTCAATGCGGCGGTGCGGGACTTGGAAAAATCAGAGGAATTGAATGACAACCGCAGCGTGTTCCGCTCGCGGCTGCAACTGGACCAGGATCTTGCGACGCGCAGCGCAGACTTGGCGGCGATTTACGATGCGGCCGGTTTGACCGAAGTCAGCGAACGCGCAGCGAGTCGCGCAGTGGAACAATCGTATTCCGATTTTTCGGGACATTTGTTTTTGGCTGACAGCCTGCGCCAGCGCGAAGACCCGGACCGATTCAATCTGCGGCTCGAGACGGCGCGCGAGAGTGAATTGCTGGTGGCCAATTTGCTCGCTCCGCCCGGCGGCGGAAATTTATCGCAATTGCTGCCGGAACAGGATCGGTTGCAATACTTCGATACACGTCCGTTTGGGTTCAGCATGCTGACCCAATATCGCAGCGATGGCAATTGGGAGGAATCGGCCACGGCATTTGGGCAGGTGGGCAATTTCAGTTACGCCTTCGATGGTCGCCATTTTTATCAAAACGGTCAGCGCCCAAACAATGAGCTTTCAGAACGCGAATTTTCTGTCCAAGTGAAGCAGCAGGTCACTGCTTCCGATAGCCTCTACGTGCAGGCCGGTTATTTCCGAAGCGCAAGCGGCGATGTGGCGCAGCATTACGATCCATCGGAGGCAGTGCTGGGATTGCGGGCGAAGGAGGTGCAAAATCCAAATGTCTTTGTGGGATGGAATCACGAATGGGCGCCGGGCAGTCACACGTTGGTCCTGCTCTCGCGCCTCACGGACAGCCTTTCCTTGACGAACCCGCAGCCGAGTGTGTTGACGCTGAAACAGGACGGGGCGGGTTTTGATATTGTGCAGCCCAACAATTCCTACACGTTGAATCAACATTTTGATTTCACGCTTTACTCCGCGGAGGCGCAGCAGATTTGGGAGACAGAACATCAGGCGCTGATTTTTGGTGGACGTTATCAACATGGCACGGTGGACACGCACGCCGTCCTGTCGCAGCCGCCGTTCGGAGCGGTGGAGGATCAAAGGGTGTCACCATATCTCGAAAGGATCAACGGCTATGGCTACTACCAACTGCGCCCCGTCAGTTCGCTCCGGCTGACGGCCGGACTGAGTTACGATCGGCTGACCTATCCGCAAAATGTGGACTTGCCGCCCATGCGGAGTGGTGAGAGCGATCGCGGTTTGCTGGCGCCGAAGATTGGGGCAACCTGGGAGCCGTGGCAGAACGGATGGCTGCGCGCGGCATGGACCCGATCGTTGGGGGGATTATTTTTCGACAACAGCATTCGGCTGGAACCGGCCCAGGTGGCGGGATTCACGAGCGCGTTTCGCAGCTTGATACCGGAATCGACGGAAGGACTGGTGCCGGGAACGAAATTTGACTCGTGGACGCTGGGGTTCGATCAGAAGTTACCCAGCGAGACTTATTTTGGCTTGGGCGGGGAATGGCTGACTTCGAGCGGTTCGCGTGATGCGGGTGCCTTTTCGAATTCGGTTCCGTTCGTTCCATTCTACGATTCACCGACCACAACGCGTCAGAGCCTTGATTTTCGTGAACGCAATGCATCGGTGTATGTGTATCAATTGCTGGGCGATTGTTGGTCGGCCGGCGCGCAATATCGCTTAAGCGAAGCAAAGCTCCAAACCGCGTTGCCCGAGCTCGCCGGCGTGCCGGGCGCCTCGTTTTTGAACCAGGATGAACGAGCCGTTTTACAGCACGGCCGGCTTTTTCTTTTATTCAATCATCCCAGCGGATTTTTTGCCGAATGGTCGTCGGATTGGTTTCACCAGGATAATCACGGTTATTCGCCGGCGCTCGCGGGGGATGATTTCTGGCAGCATAATATTTTCGCCGGTTATGTTTTTGCGCACCGACGGGTGGAAGTGCGCGTGGGGCTGCTGAATCTCACTGATGAGAATTACCATTTGAATCCGTTGAATCTGCGGATGGAACTTCCGCATGGGCGCACGTTCACAACCTCCTTGCGCCTTAACTTTTGAAAATGAAGGACACTTGCTTCGTGTGGCCTGGCTAGTATAAGTCACTAAAGTGCTGCCACGATCTCCATTTGAATCGCGCGCTTTGGTTGCGGCGGGAGTTGCAATCCTGATCGGAGTTTTCAGCATCTGGTTGCTCTCACCCATGTCGCGTCTGGGAACGTCCCTGGCGGAGACAAGTTATGATTGGTCGCAGGAAATGCTGCCCGAGACGGGATTGAGCAATTCGCCCGTCGTGATCGTGTACCTCGATCTGGAATCGTATCGCGCGGAAAAACAAAATCCTGTGGAACCGTGGAGCCGGGCGCTGCACGCGAAATTGCTGGATCGCCTGACGACGGCGGGAGCTAAAGCGGTGGTGTTCGATATTATTTTTGACGAGGCGGCAACCAGTTCTGAGGCGAATCAGCAATTTGCAGCGGCGATGCGCGCGAATGGCCAGGTCGTGCTAGCAGGGGAAATCACCCGATCCAGCCGAAATACCGCCGAGATGGAGGGGTTCAAGTCGGTGGAATATTCATTGCCGGCGCCGATGTTCCTGAAAGCCGCAGCCGCGTGGGGCACCGCGAGTTTGCGCGCCGACAGTGATTTTGTCGTGCGCCAATATTTCCCGGGTTTCATGCAGGAGCGACCGAGTCTGACGGCGGCGGCCGCGCGGGTGGCGGGACTGCCGGCGCAAAATATAACGGACGCGCGATGGGTCCGCTATTACGGCGGCCCGCTCGCGATTCCGCATGTGAGTTACA